>JAUIDM010000468.1 GCA_030428915.1 Alphaproteobacteria bacterium
TTTGGTCTAGAGTGTTGCCTCCGAGTCGGAAAGGGCAGGCTATGAGCAAATCAGATCCATTCGGTTTCGATATGTCGATCAAATCGGCAAAGAAGAAGAACCCCCGCGGCCGACGGGGGATGTCCGGCGCGTCCGAGACCTCGACCCGTCTGTGCGATCACGAGGGTTGCGAGGAAGCGGGCAAGTTCCGGGCCCCGAAAGCGCCGGATGTTCTGGATGATTACTTCTGGTTCTGCCAGGAGCATGTGCGCGAGTACAACACGAAGTGGAACTTCTTCGACGGGAAGACCGAGGCCGAGATGAACGCGCAGGCGTCGTCGGACAAGGTGTGGGAGCGTCAGACCAAGGAGTGGCGCGATCCCGAGGCCAAGGCCTGGGCGCGGTTGGGGATCGAGGACCCGCATCAGGTGCTGGGCAACAATGCCACGCGCAACCCCGGCAAGGCGGGCACTTCGGCGGGGCATACCAAGCGGCTGCCGCCGACCGAGCGGCGCGCGATCGAGATCCTCGAGGCGAAGGATACCTGGACCAAGGCCGAGGTGCGCAAGTCGTACAAGGCGCTGATCAAGGTGTTGCACCCGGATATGAACGGCGGGGATCGGTCTCAGGAGGAACAGCTGCAAGAGGTTGTCTGGGCCTGGGATCAGATCAAGGACAGCCGCAACTTCAAGTGATGGGCTGAGATTTGGAAAAAGGCCGCCTTTGGGGCGGCTTTTTTTTGTGCGTGTGCCGGGCTGAAGCCCGGCCTACGGGGCGGGCTTGGATGCGCCTTTAGAAGATGTCGGGCATTTGGACCGGATCCGTCCAGGTGCGCGGGCGGGTCAGAGCACCTCGTCCAACACGCTTGTCAGCCGGGTGACGGTGCCATCGACATCATAAAGCTTGTCGAGGCCGAAGAGACCGAGGCGGAAAGTGCTGAATTCGGGCGGCTCGTCGCATTGCAGGGGCACACCAGCGGCGATCTGCATGCCACGGGCGGCGAAGGCGCGGCCGGACTGGATTTCCGGATCGGCCGTGTAGCTGACCACCACGCCGGGTGCGCCGAAGCCGTCGGCGGCGACAGAGCGGATGCCTTTGGCCAATAGATGCGCGCGGACGGCGTTTCCGAGTGCCCATTGGGCGTCTTTCAGCTTGTCGAAGCCGTAATCGCGGGTTTCCAGCATCGTGTCGCGGAACGCGCGAAGCCCGTCCGTGGGCATGGTGGCGTGGTAGGCATGGCCGCCATTTTCATAGGCCAGCATGATCTGGTGCCATTTTTTGAGATCGACGGCAAAGCTGTTCGACGTCGTGTCCTGCATCCGCGCGACGGCGCGGTCGGACAGCATCACAAGACCGGCGCAGGGCGTGGCGGACCAGCCTTTTTGCGGGGCTGAAATCAGGACATCGACGCCCGTGGCCTTCATATCCACCCAGGCGCAGCCCGAGGCGATGCAGTCGAGCACCATAAGGGCGCCGACCTCATGCGCCGCCTCTGCCAATGCCGTGACGTAGTCGTCCGGCAGGATGATCCCGGCACTGGTTTCGACGTGGGGTGCAAAGACGATATCCGGCTTTTCCTCGCGGATGCGGGCTGTGACCTCGGCGATGGGTGCAGGGGCGAAGGGCGCGGTCGGCTCATTCCCGGTCTGGCGGGCCTTCATGACAACCGTTTCGCCGCCGAACTGGCCCGCGTCGAAGATCTGGGTCCAGCGATACGAGAACCAGCCATTGCGCACGATCAGGGTCTTCGCGCCCTGCCCGAACTGGCGGGCCACCGCCTCCATCCCGTAGCTGCCGCCGCCGGGCACCAAGGCGACGGCATCGGCGTTATAGACCTCTTTCAGCATGGCTGAAATATCGGTCATCACCTTCTGGAACGTCTTGGACATGTGATTGAGCGAACGGTCGGTGAACACGACCGAGAATTCTTCGAGACCCGTCGGGTCAATCGTATCGAGCAGAGCCATTGCAAAGCCTCCCTGAGTTTCGTCTTGGGTAGCGGCGCGGCGGGCGTTTGGCAAAGCCTTGTTGCGTGCAAAAAGTCGCGGCATCGGCGATTGGCCATATCTCGGGTCGCGCAACACACCCGGCAAGGTGCCCTAAGGTCACATTCAAAAGCCGATATTGTTTCCAAATTATGAACATTTGACCGGTTGCGGCGGGGCACGTTATCTTTCGATATACAAATATCCAAAGGGGCGACAGACCCCGAGAGGCAGAGCAGGCATGGCAACAACCACGTTGTTGTTGAACGGATTCAGCGTCGTGGGTGACCCACAGACGACGAATGCGAACGCGTCAAACGGTGGGGAATACATGCTGCACAGCGCCACGGCGCTGTTCGAAGACAATGATATTGTCGTCTATGTCGTGGAGAACACGACCGTGGACGGGGTCCTGACCGAGGACTCGGTGGTCACGTCAATCATCGTCTACGACAATGCCTCGGACTACTACAACGACATTGCCAAATATACCTATACCGGCAGCGCCGATGTCGACATGGGACGCCGGACCATGGGCGACCGGTATCTGGAGATCGACGCGACGGGGCTCACCTCGACCGATCCGGGCGCGCCGGTACTGGGGGATGTGACGGCAATTGCCGGTGTGAATATTCTTGAAACGCTGGCAACGCAGAATGGGCCACTAGAGATACCTACAAACGAGGATCTCGACCTGAATGGCG
>JAUIDM010000074.1 GCA_030428915.1 Alphaproteobacteria bacterium
TTCGCCTTCCGGCTGGTCGAGGCGCTGGGCGTCCTGCCGCGCGAGGGCGTGGCGGACGAGGTCAAGGCGCTCGATCAGGACATGCGCGGCGCGCTCAGGAAGCATGGCGTGCGGTTCGGGCAGTTCACGATCTTCCAGCCGCTGCTGCTGAAGCCCGCGCCGACACGGCTGCGGCTTGTGCTCTGGTCGCTGTTCGAAGGGCTCGACGAGTTTCCCGAAAGCCCGCCGCCGGGGCTGGTGACGGTGCCGAATATCCCGGACGTACCGAAGGGCTATTACACGCTGTCGGGCTATCATCCGGCGGGTGCCCGCGCGATCCGCATCGACATGCTGGAGCGTCTGGCCGATATCCTGCGCACGATGGACAGCCGGGCGGGGTTCGAGGCGAACCCCGATATGCTCTCCATCACCGGCATGACGCTGGAGCAGTTCGCCGACCTGATGTCGGGCCTTGGCTACAAGGGCGAGAGGGGCGAGCGTGAGAAGGTGCGGTCGGAACCCGTCGCCAAGCCGGCCGAGGAGGGCGCCGCCGCCAACCCGATCACTGAGGAGGAGGCCGCGCTTCAGACCGTGACCGAGATGGAGGTTTTCTATACCTTCACCTGGGCACCGAAGCCGCGCGCGCCGAGGGGCGAACGCCCGCAGCGCGGCGAACGGCGTGACGGCAAGCCCGTTGGCGAACGGCGCGACGGCAAGCCGCGCGGCGATCGGGGCAAGGGGCCGAAGGGCAAGCACGGGGCGAAGGGCAAGCGAGACGACCAGGGTGGACGCAACTTCGAGTCCCGTCCGCCGAAGAAGGATCGGATCGATCCCGACAACCCCTTTGCCGCCGCCTTGATGGGGCTGAAGGGCAAGATCTGAGGCAGGATTGGCCGAGGACCGCATCCGCATCGACAAATGGCTGTGGCAGGCGCGGTTCTTCAAGACCCGCAGCCTTGCCGCTGGCGTGGTGACTGCGGGTCATCTGCGCGTGAACGGAGACAAGACCGCCAAACCGGGCCGGGCCGTCGGGCCCGGCGATGTGCTGACCTTTCGGCAAGCGGGCGAGATCAGGGTGATCCGCATCCTTGCCTGTGGAACCCGCAGGGGCCCCGCACCCGAGGCGCAATCGCTCTACGAGGACATCGCGCCGCACGACACTGTGCCTGCAGATGGAGAGGCGACGGAATGATCTTCCACCCGCTGCGTGGGAGCTGTGCCTTTGGTCTTTCCGTCGCTCCCCGTCTTGAATGATGCCCGCCTTGGGGCTAGGTAGCGGCTGGAACCAATGTCCGGACGCCGCCCATGACCTATGTCGTCACCGACAACTGCATCGCCTGCAAATACACCGACTGCGTCGAAGTCTGTCCTGTGGACTGCTTTTATGAAGGCGAGAACATGCTGGTCATCCACCCCGATGAATGCATCGATTGCGGTGTCTGCGAACCGGAATGCCCGGCCGACGCGATCCGCCCCGATACCGAGCCGGATCTGGAGAAGTGGGTAGAGTTCAACCGGCAGTATTCCGAGAAATGGCCGGTGATCACCCAGCGCAAGGATCCGCTTCCCGACGCCGAGGAACGCGACGGCGAGACCGGCAAGCTGGAGAAGTATTTCTCCGAATCGCCGGGTGAGGGCGACTGATTCGCAAAGGTATGGCCGAATCACTTTCGGCCGGGGCAAAACGGAAAAATCGCAACGTGCAAGCACGTTATGCGCGCAATGCACGTCGTATATGTCGGCGCCGCCCCGGGGCGGCCCTTCCAGATATGTGCATTTTCTGCTATATTAATGTGACAACTGGATGAGGATATCTGCCCGTTGCCACTGCGCACCTCTCCGCAGTGACGGGGGACCTAGGTGAAGAACAGGACATTGACCGGAGCCTTGGTGACCCCGGTTGTGTTTTTTCGCCGCGATGGCAGATACCCGTGCGAGGAAAGGCCCATATGACCAAAAGCAAGAAATCAGATTTCCGCCCTAATGACTTCGTCGTCTATCCCGCCCATGGCGTGGGAAAGATCATGGCGGTCGAGGAACAGGAAATCGCCGGGCTGAAGCTGGAACTGTTCGTCATCTCGTTCGAGAAGGACAAGATGACTTTGCGCGTGCCCACGCACAAGGCGCAGGAAATCGGCATGCGGCAACTTTCGTCGCCGGATCTGGTGTCCAAGGCGCTTGAGACGCTGAAGGGCAAGGCGAAGGTCAAGCGCGCGATGTGGTCGCGTCGGGCGCAGGAATACGAACAGAAGATCAATTCCGGCGACCTGATGGCGATTGCCGAGGTCGTGCGCGACCTGCACCGCACCGACGATCAGCGCGAGCAGTCCTATTCCGAGCGTCAGCTCTATGAAGCCGCGCTTGAGCGCCTGACCCGCGAAGTCGCTGCTGTGTCGGGCGTCGACGAGGCGGGCGCGCAGAAGAAGGTGGACGACGTCCTGCTGTCGCGCGCAGCCTGATCGCCTGCAGGCACTGAACCGAAAGCGCGGGGTGCATCACCCCGCGCTTTTTTGTTCCGGGAACCGGTTTTGGAAGAAAAGCCGCGCCTGGCTTACCGTTCGGAAGCCCCCGACAGACGGTGGAAGAGATGCGTGAAGGTGGCCACGCCCAGAACCGGGATCACCAGATTGACAAACGGGATCGACAAGGGCGCCGCCATCAGCATGCCGGCAATCCAGACCCGGCCGGAATGGCGTTTGCGCAGGTCGCGCGCGCCCTGTCGCCCCAGCCGCCGCGCCGCCACCATCTGGAAATACTCGCGCCCGAGCAGGTAGCCGTTGACCGCCCAGAACATCAAGGGCGCGAACGGGCCGACAAAGGCGTAGAGAAGGAGTGCCAGCAGGTTGACCGCGATCAGCACACCGAAGAAGTTCACGCTGTCGATCAGCCCGTCCATGAATGGCAGGCGCGGCGCGGGGCCTCGCGCGGGGTAATGCCGGTCTTCGACCGCCTGGGCCACGTCGTCGAGGAAGAGCCCGGTAAAGGCCGACGCCACCGGCACCATAAGAAAGACCGAAAGCCCGATCATCAGGAAGAACGACCCCCAGCCGATCAGATTGTCGACCCAGGCGACCTCACCCAGCCAGGGCAGCGTCAACGTATCGGGCGTGATCCAGTCCAGCGCCTGCACGAAGAGCACGTAGACCCCAAAGAGCAATGCCAGCGACAAAAGCACGCCGAAAGCCACGACCTTAAGGAACCGCCTGTCGCCCAGCTGGCCCAGCGCCTTGAGGAAATCGCCGATGATCATGCGTTGACCCATGTCGTAATCGCGGGCACGTCGGGGCGTGGCCGTTCGGGCGGTGCATTCGTCTCAGTGCCGATATGGACGAGCCCCGCCACCCATTCGCCGTCATCCAGATCCAGCCCCTCGCGGCAGAACTCCCGGTCATGGACATGCCAGCCGGTCAGCCAGGATGCGCCCCAGCCAGACGCGAGCGCGGCATTGACCAGCGTCAGGCAGACCGCCCCTGCCGACAGAATCTGCTCGATCTCGGGTACTTTCCCGGTCGGGCGGGGCACATGCACGACCGCGACCGCAAGATCGGCATCGGCGAATTGCAGCACGCCCTTTGCGATACGGTCGGGGTCGAGCCCCATTGCCTCCCCGCGCGTCCCCGCCTGCGCGGCAAGCCGCGCCAACGCTTGTTTTTCCAGCACGATGAACCGCCAGGGTTCGAGCTTGCCGTGATCGGGCACCCGCGCGGCGGCGGTCAGGATCGGCAGAAGCTCCTCGCGTGACGGCACGGGGGGCCGCAGGATCTTGGCGGGCCGGGACCGGCGGGTCAGGAAGAATTCCATCGCCTGAGGATTGGGATCTGGCATCGGGGGCTCCGTTTCGGTGTCGCGCGCAGACTTGGCCAGAGCCGGGCCCGGGGTCAAGCAGGTTCCGTGCTGCTGGTGTCGGGCATTGCCACGGCGTAGGAAGGGGCATGAGCGATCTCAGCCATCTTGCCCTTCCGGGCGCGGAGATAGCGGTGCGGGTCACGCCGAAGGCTTCACGCAATGCGGTCGTGGCCGGCGAGGACGGGGTGATCCGTATCTATGTCACGGCCGTGCCGGAGGGCGGAAAGGCCAATGCGGCCGTTGTGAAGCTTCTTGCCGGGACGCTTGGCGTTCCCAAATCGCGGCTGGACCTGATCCGCGGCGCAGCGGCGCGCGACAAGGTTTTCCGCATCGTGGATTAGGCGGCGCATGCGCCCGGCAGACGGCGCGGAGATTTCGTGCTATCCTGATGTCGGTTTTTTGAAGAAATTGATGGATGGCCCCGATGACATTGACCCGTTTGCCGCTTTTCCTTTGCGCTGCCCTTGCCCTGTCCGCCTGCCGACCCGGTACGTCAGCGCTGAACGCCAACTTCCAGTTCTCGAACGCGGCCGGGCTCGGCACCCAGAATGCCGGGCTTTATGAGCCGGGCTCTACGTTCCTTTGGAACATATCGTCCAACCGGCTGGAATTCCTCGATACGATCAGCCTGACACCGATCACGCCCGGCGGTGTCTCTGCCGGTGACGTGTCATCGACCAATGTGGCCGAGATGGGGATTTCCGGCCTGCCGGAATCGCTCTTCGGCAAGGAGGGATTGGTCAAGGCCTCCATCGGTGCCCAGTCGCGTTTCGTGGCGAAGGGGGCATTGCGCGAGGATTACAACAATACAATCACTGCGCTTGCTGCCTATGTGCAGGAACAGGTCGAGGCGGGCAACAATCCGGACCTCATCCTGCATCCGCGTGAGGACGAGTTCCGCATCGTCGTCATTCGCTCGGTGATCCGGGCCACGGATTCCTCGCTCTTCGTCGGCGGCACCGACAGTTCCGATCCGAACAAGGTCGTCGACGTGGCGCTGAACATTCCCGGAGGCGAGGCGATCGCGCTGCGGGTTCGGGTGGGCACGCGCACCGCCTGCGGTCGCAGCGAAGGGGCGGATGGCAAGGCGCCGGCCTGTTTCTTCAACGTTCAGGTGCTGGATCCGGAGTACGAAGAGGACAATCCGCGCATGCAGTTCCTGGTCGGCAGCAATTATCCGGCTGACAATCTGCCTGACGCCTTCCGGTCGCTGCGCTGACCCTTCTCAGTCGGGCAGCCGCACCGGCTGCCCGTGCGGGGTGGAAAGATAGGCCATTTCCCATGCGGAGCGGACTGCATCAGCCTCCGGCTTGGGGGCGAGGCAATTGCGATCCAGGAGCGCCTCAAGTGCCTTCAGCCAGGCCTCGTAATAATCTGCACCGCCGTCGAGCGGGCGATCCGCCCCCATCACCTTCAGCATCGCGCCGAAGGTTTCGGTCCACTCAGCCCATGTGAAATGACCGGCCTCGCTCAACGCCACGGTCAGGGCGAAAAGCTGCGCCTGCCAAGGTTCGTCGAAACGGCCGGGTTCGATCATGCCGGTTCCAGATAGCTTTGCCAGAGATCGAGCGTGACCTCGTCGCCCTCTGCCTCTGCCGTTCCCCACAGATCGGCGGCGGCGAAAACGACGGTGTAGAGCGGTTCGGGACGCTCGCCGAGCCCGTGGGCGTTCGCATCGGGCAGGACATGCGCACCATGGGACAGGATCACGGTGCCCGTGTGTCCAGCGGCGTAGGCGGGCAGCCGAGTATGCCCGCCCGGCACGAACGCATTTTGGGCGGGCAGGCGCGTCCTGACCCGGTCGCCTTTGGCGAATCGGTGTTCGGCGCCGGGACGGGAGTAGGGACTGCCGCGTTCGAGCGCGGGGCCGACCGCCTCGGCCCGGAAAAGGTTCGGATGTGGCCTGACCGTGTCGGCGTTGCCTGCCGCCAGTTCCTCTCGCGTAACCAGTTCCTTGGTGACCAGCAAGTCGGCCAGCGCCGCGATCCACTTCTCGTAGTAGGAAAACCGCGCATAGTCCTTGGGGCTCAGGCTTTCGCGGGCATGGCGGGACGTGTCAATCGACCAGGCGCCGAGCCCGCCTGCCGCAAGCGTCAAAGCCAGCGCTTTGCGGTGCCACTCGGGTCCGATGGCAACAATTCCCTGTGGTTCGGGTTCGATCGCCGGGTCGCCGTAGCGGCCCCCCATGTCATGCACCCGGCTCATCTCGCCACCCCGGGCAGGCCAGTGCCGATCATGGAATCGCGGGTGACCAGTTCGGCCAGAGCCTCTTCATCCAGCCCCTCGGTGCCGTCCGGGCGCATCGGCACGACCAGATAGCGGACCTCCGCCGTAGAGTCCCAGACCCGCACCTTCTGTTCCCCGGGCAGCGTTACGCCAAACTCGGCCAGCACCCTGCGCGGTTCGCGCACCGCCCGCGCCCGGTAGGCATCGGATTTGTACCAGGCGGGCGGAATGCCGAGCAGCGGCCATGGATAGCAGGAACAGAGCGTGCAGACGACCATGTTGTGGGTGTCAGGCGTATTCTCTACCGCGACGACATGTTCGCCCTGCCGCCCCGAAATGCCGAGTTCGGCAATTGCGGCCGTCGCGTCCGTCAGAAGTCGGGCGCGGTAGTCCGCATCGCTCCAGGCGCGCGCCACGACCTTCGCGCCCAGATGCGGACCAACCTTGCGCTCGTAGGTGTCAAGGATCTCTTCCATCGCCGCCGGATCCACCAGCCCCTTGCGCACGAGGATCGTCTCCAGCGCCTTCACGCGAAGCGCAGGGTCGGACGGTAGAAGCGAATGCGGATGGTCTGGATGATCATGGGGCATGGCAGGAAAGATGATCCGACGAGCGGGAACTGTCCAGCCCGGTCAGAACCCGGCATCGCGGGCGAGTGCGTCGAGATGGGTCGGAAAGTCCCGCGCGCCCAGTTCCGCCTCTCGCACCAGCCAGTCGAAATGCGACGAGAAGCTGGTGACACGGGCGCTGTCGCGAAAGGCGATGTAATGGCGGCCTAGATAGAGAACAGCGAGAAGGGGGCCGAATACCGTTACCGGTGCCGAAAAGACGCGCCGCGCATCGAAGAGGTAGATGCGCAAAGCCGGATAGAGTTGGGCATAGAGATCGCGCAGGCGCGCGATCTGGTCGGCACGGATTTCGGCAGGCAAATCCTGATAGTACCCCTCGGCCCGAATGAACGCTGCCAACTCGTGTTCGGGGAGTGCGATTTCGTAATCCGACCCGGACCGCGCCATCAGGTTCAGCCGATCCTCGGACGCGCCGATGGCCTGATCCGCGGTGCGGCCCAATTGCGGTTCGTATTCCCATCTGAGCATCGCGCGGGTCTTCAGCATGTCGGGCAGGGTCGCCGGGACATGGCGGATCTTGTAGCCCGCCGCCTCCTGATGCCAGCCAAAGATCGTCTCGTCGATGAGTGCGCGTGGCGCTTCTGTCATCGTGAGCGAGGTCGCCAGAAGGTCGGCCAGCCGTTCCGGCCGTTCGGTCAGGCCAAGGAGCCAGTCTGCGGAAACGTCAAGCGCGGTGGCGCATTCGGCCACGACCTGCGCGTTGGGCAGCCGCGCGCCCTCACCGGTCAGAAGCTGCGAGATGGTCGAGCGGTCCACCCTGATGCGACGGGCGAGGCCGCTTTGTGTCTCTGCCTTTTCGTCCATCGCCTGAGAAAGTCGTTCCCGGAACAGAGCGGCGCGGTCACGTTTGTCGATATTTATACGCATGGTATGAATAAAAACACATTTGATGAGAAATGTTAATCATATTCAGAATTCGAAATTCTGACCCGTTCGGCTTTCCTGAAATCAGGGGAAAGGTACGGGAATGGATACAAGGAAAAGGACGTTTCTGAAGGCGGTTTTGTGGAACTTGCTCGGGCTGGCGATGATGGCGCTGGTCGGGCTTGCGATGACCGGGTCGGTGGCCCTTGGCGGTGCCATGGCGCTGACCAACACCCTTATCGGGCTCGTCTGCTACATCCTTTATGAACGGCTCTGGTCGCGCATCGCATGGGGCCGCAATGTCTAAGCGGCGCGAGATCGAATGGCCGACGCTGGCGCTGATTGCTGCCTGCTACCTTGGCTGGGTTCTGTCGACGACGGTCCTGGCAGAGGTCGCGCTGCCGCTGGCTTTCGTGGTGCTCACCCTCGTCGTGACCTTGCATTCCTCCTTGCAGCACGAGGTGCTGCACGGCCACCCGTTCCGATCGCGTGCGCTGAACGAGGCGCTGATCTTCCTGCCGGTCGGACTGTTCTTTCCCTACGGACGCTTTCGGGACCTTCACCTGGACCACCACCGGGATGAACGGCTGACCGATCCCTATGACGATCCGGAGTCAAACTATCTCGACCCGGCGGTCTGGGCGCGGCTGCCACGCTGGCGGCAGCGCCTGCTCAGGGCCAACAATACGCTGGCGGGTCGCATGCTGATCGGCCCGGCCTTGTCGGTCCATGCGATCGCGGTCAGCGATTTCCACGCGATCCGGAACGGCGACCGGGCGATTGCCCGCGACTGGGCCCTGCACGCTGCGGGGCTGGTTCTTGTCGGCGTCTGGATCGCGGCGGCGGACATTTCGCTGCCCGTCTATCTCGCCGCTGCATATTCCGGGATGGCGATCCTCAAGATCCGCACATTCCTGGAACACCGCGCCCATGAACTGGCGCGCGGTCGGTCGGTTGTGGTCGAAGGGCGGGGGCTTCTGTCCTTCCTTTTCCTGAACAACAACCTGCACACGGTCCACCATGCCAAGCCCGGCATGGCCTGGTACCGGCTTCCCGGCCATTACGCCGCCAACCGCGATGCTTTCCTGAGGCGCAACGAAGGCTATGTCTATGCGTCCTACGGCGCGATCTTCCGGCAGTATTTCCTGAAGCCGAAGGATCCGGTTCCGCATCCGCTGCGTCCGCCGCAATAGCTATCATCCGACAGCGCAGCGTGACAGAAGGAAGCCATGAGCCTATGGATTCTCTTCACGCTTGCGGCCGCTATCATGCAGACCCTGCGCTTCATGCTGCAAAAGCAGTTGAGGGGGGCGGGACTGTCGACGGGCGGCGCGACCTTTTCGCGTTTTCTTTTCGCCGCGCCAGTGGCCTGTGCACTCTCATCCCTGGCGCTGTTCGTGACGGGTGCAGACCTGCCAAGTCCCGGCCTTGCCTTTTGGACGTGGGTCGCGCTGGGCGGGATCGCCCAGATCGCCGCAACCTTTCTGACAGTGGCCTTGTTCACCCTGCGCAACTTCGCCGTCGGAGTTACCTTCACCAAGACCGAAACAGTGCAGGTTGCACTGTTTTCCGCCGTCCTGCTGGGCGAGGCCGTCAATGCGACGGGCTGGGCCGCAATCGCAATCGGGCTTGCAGGTGTCCTGATGATGTCTCGGGGCGGCGAGGCGGGCGCGCGGCTTTTTGGGCGACCGGTGCTTTACGGACTTTTCGCGGGCGGGCTTTTCGGGCTCTCCGCCATCGGCTATCGAGGCGCGACGCTGGAACTGATGCCACTGCCCTTTTTCCTACGCGCGCTTTTGGCGCTTGCGGCGGCGACGGTGTTGCAAACGCTCGTGATGTCGGTCTGGCTTTTCTGGCGCGAGCCGGGTGAATTGAGCCGTGTTGTGGAACGCTGGCGCCGCACCGTGCTTGTCGGGCTGACCGGCATGGCCGGATCGCTCGGCTGGTTCACCGCCTTCTCGCTGCAGAATGCCGCCTATGTGCGCGCCTTGGGTCAGATCGAGATCGTCTTTACCATGCTTGCGTCCGTCCTCGTATTCCGCGAGCGACTGATGGGACGAGAGGTTCTGGGCATCGCCCTTGTCGTCCTCTCGATGTTGCTGATCGTTCTCAGTTTCGGTTGAGTCCGGTGCGCCATTCGCTCCGTAACCGCATTTGGATCATGCCAGTCGGCGGAACCGCGGTGTGTCGCCCGAATTGTCGAAGAATGGCACGCTGTCGGGCGGTCCGCCGTTTTCGGCAAGGGCTGCGACCTCGCCCAGCACCACTTCGGTGATGAACGGCAGGTTCAGCTTGCGGGCCTCTGCCAGCGGCACCCAGTGCAGATGCGAAAGCTCGTCGGAGGCGCGCGAGAAATCGTCGGGGTCGCCCATCACATGGGCTGCATCGGCCAGAAAAAAGCGCGCGTCGAAGCGGCGCGGACGGCCGGGCGGGGTGATCGCGCGGAAGACGAAACTCAATGGGGCCGCGGCGGGCAGATGGCCGGTCGCGGCAAAGCCCTGCCAATCTTCCGGCACCGTCCCGGACCATGGGCCGGGCGTGCCAAGGACCAGTCCGGTTTCCTCCCACAACTCGCGGATCGCCGCGACGGCGAGGGGGGCGGCGAGCCCTGTCGGCGCATCAAGGGCGAGGCGCATGGCGCAGGTGGTGCCGAGCGGGCTGGCAAGTCCCACACTCGCATCGGCGGCATCGAGCGCACCGCCCGGAAAGACGAATTTGTTCGGCATGAAGATCGCGCCCGCGCCGCGCTGCCCCATCAGGATCGACGGTCCCCCGCCGGTTTGGTCGCGCCGGATCAGCAGCACCGTCGCCGCGTCGCGGATCGGCGGGGCCGCCTCTGCATCGGGCTCAGCCATGGGCCGGTTCGGTTCCGAATCCATGCATGCGCTTCGCCCACTGGATCGCCACCACCACGCCTTTCAGGCGCGGCAGCAGGTAGAGCGACAATCCCACACATCCCACCGCGAAGACCGTCGAAAGAACCAATGGATCGGGCCGGAACTTCACGAAGGCCCACATGATGAGGGGTGCCATAAGGTGCCCGACAATGAGGATCGTCAGATAGGCAGGACCGTCATCGGCCCGGTGATGGTGCAGGTCCTCGCCGCAGACGGCGCAAGTGTCGCTGATCTTGAGATAGCCTGAAAACATCGCCCCCTTGCCGCAATTGGGGCAGCGCCGGCGCCAGCCCCGCAGCATCGCGGGACGCATCGGGCGGTCGTCGTCGGGAATAATGGCGGTATCGGTCATCGGCGGCCTCCTGTTCCCCGGTCATCTAGCACCGAACCGGCCGATTGCGAAGGGCGGGCAGGCCGTGCCGGAAAAAATGTCGCAACGCGCGGCGACATCGCGACGGAAATGCCCGGCTCCCGCGTTTGACGATCAGACGGCCGGAACAAGTCGGCCGGATTGAGACCGGAAAGGATTGAGGATGAGACTCGGAGTTTCACTTGCCGCGATGGCAGTTGTTCTTGGTGCGGCGGCAGTTGCGGTGCCGACGCTGGTGACGGCCCATGACCGGGGCGGAATGCGCGGCGGAATGATGGGCGGCGCGATGATGGACGGACCCATGATGGGCGGCGCGATGATGGGTGCTGGCATGATGGGCGGTTTCGACTTCGCCGAAGTGGATGCCGACGGAGACGGCAAGGTCACGCAGGCCGAACTCGATGCCCATCGCCAGGCGGCGGTCACGGGGCTCGATGCGGATGGCGATGGCATGATCTCTAAGGATGAGGCGATGGCCTTTGCCACCGAAAAGATGCAGGCCCATGTCACTGCGATGATCGACCGGCAGTTCATGGCCCGCGATGTCGATGGTGACGGCAAGCTGAGCGCGGTCGAGATGATCGCTCCGCCCGCCCGTACCGGGCTGTTCGACCGGGCCGATGCCGATGGTGACGGCGCGATCAGCGAAGCGGAGTTCAGTGCCATGCGCGAGCGGATGCAGGAGATGCGCGGTCGTGGTTTCGGCAAGGGTGACGGCCATGGTCGGCACGGCCATTCGATGGGCAGCTGGTTCGGTGGTGGCGATGCGGAGGACGCAGAGTAATCCGGGCAGGCAGGACTCCGGGGCGGGCCGATTGTCCGCCCTGGCGAAATCTGATTTGTGGGCGGTCCGGTTCCGGTCTAGGTCTTGGGAAGGATGGCAATGGCCTTTGACGCCGAAGACGACCGATCGGACGAAGCGCTGCTCGCGCTTTACGGCCAGGGCGATCCCATGGCCGCACGGCTGCTGACCAGCCGTCTTGCGCCCGCCGCGCTGAGGGTCGCCTACCGGATGCTCGGCGAAAGGGCCGAGGCCGAGGATGTCGCACAGGAAGCGATGCTGCGGCTGTGGAAACAGGCCGCGGACTGGCGGGGCGGCGGTGCGAAAGTGTCGACCTGGCTTTACCGCGTGGTCACGAATCTGGCCACCGACCGGCTGCGCAGGCGGAGGTCGCTACCGCTCGACGCGGTGCCCGAACCGGTCGACGTGGCGCCGGGTGCGGTGGGCCGCATGATCGAGGCGGATCGCGCGGCAGCGCTTGACCACGCGTTGATGGCCCTGCCGGAGCGGCAGCGTCAGGCGGTGGTTCTGCGCCATCTGGAAGGACTCGGCAATCCCGAGATCGCCGAGATCATGGGCGTCGGGGTCGAAGCGGTGGAGAGCCTCATTGCGCGCGGCAAGCGCGGTTTGACAGAGGCGCTGGCGGGGCGGCGCGCAGAACTGGGGTATGGCGATGGTGGATGACAAGGAAGATGACAGGATGCTGACGGAGCTTTTCGCGGCCGGTCAGCGCCACGCGCCGGCGCCGCCCGATGCGTTCATGGAACGGCTTGTCGCCGATGCAGTGCGGGTGCAGCCGCGGCCCGCGGTGGTGCATCGGGGTGCAGACGAACCTCTCTGGGCACGGCTTGCGGCCACGCTCGGTGGCTGGCAGGGCCTTGGCGGATTGGCGACGGCGACGGTGGCGGGGCTCTGGATCGGATTTGCGGGGCTGGCCGATCCCGCCGCCCTGATCGGGGCGGATGATACGGTGGAGCTGTTGCCCAGCACGGACTATTTCGCGCTCGCGGCGGACATGGAGTGACGGGAATGGCCGACAATAAATCCGATAGCCAGATCAGGACCGGCGCGGGACGCTGGACGAAGGTCGTTCTTGTCCTGTCGCTGGCGCTGAACCTCTTCATCGTCGCCATCATCGCCGGTTCGTCCTTCGGGCATCATCGCTCGCACCGGCCACATGGCGGGGTTAGTGATGTGGGTGTCGGGCTGTTTACCGAGGTGCTGACGCGGCAGGATCGCGCGGCCCTGCGCGATGCCTTCCTTGCCGCCGCGCCCGGTTTTCGCGATCAGCGTCGTGCGGCACGCGCGGATTTCGCCGAGCTGGCGGAAGCTTTGCGGCAGCAGCCGTGGGATGCAGGCCGGGTCGATGCATTGATCGCCCGGCACGGCGCGCGCATCACCGAACGGATCGATCTGGGCCGCAAGTTGCTGAGTGAACGGCTGGGGCAGATGAGCGCAAGCGAGCGCGCAGATCTTGCCGACCGGATCGACGCACGGCTGAGCGATGGCTGGAGGCGCTGAGGGGCGCCCAGGCGGCGTCAGGCGGCGTTGCGTCCGACGGTGACGAGGTTGCGCCCCTCTGCCTTGGATCCCAGAAGAGCGCGGTCGGCAAGGTTCACAAGGTCATCGACCGTGCCACGCTCAGCCCCGGGGCCAATGGCGAGACCGATGGACAGCGTCACTGCCACGCGGCTTTCGCCCTTCGGCAGCGGGACCGGCCGTTCCCCGATCACCCGTCGCAAGCGTTCGGCGGTGGCCTGTGCCGCCTCCGGCGTGGTCTCCGGCAGGGCGACCAGAAACTCCTCGCCCCCGATCCGGGCAAGAAGATCGACGGCGCGCAGGTTGGATTTCAGCCGCTCCGCCACCTCCACCAGAACCGCGTCGCCAGCCGCATGCCCGAACGTGTCATTGATCGCCTTGAAACGGTCGAGGTCCAGTACCATCACCGCGAATTGCCGCCCGGCCGCCTCGGCCCGTTCGGCGATGCGCGCCAGATGCGGGAGAGCGTAGCGGCGGTTATGCAGCCCCGTCAGCGGGTCAGTCATGGCAAGCCTCAGCCCCGCCGCCACCGAATCCCGCAGCCTGTCCGATTGCCGCTTGCGCTCGATCTGGGTGCGGATGCGGTGCGCCGTCTCCTCTGGATCGGCACCGGCCTCGATCAGGTCGTGCGCACCCAGATCAAGCGCCATGGCTGCCGTGTCCCGCGCGTCCGCCGGCAGCATTACGCAGACGGCGGCGTAGCGCGAGGTCGCGCGCGATCGCAGTTCCGACATCAGCTTCAAACCGTCACCATGCCCGGCAAGATCGGCCGCGACGACATAGATGTCGGGCACCGGGTGCCTGTCGGGGTCGCCGAGCGCCCCCTCGCGGTCGAAAATGACGAAACGGGCGTCGAGATGGGGTTCAAGGTCCCGCCGCCAGGTTGCGGCAATGTCGGGTCGTGGCGCGACGAGGGCCACGACCGGGGCGGCGGCGAATGCCTGTGCGGGTTCGGCAAAGCCGAGTTCCCGGTAAGTGCTGTCGCGCAGGCCGAGTTGCTGCGTGGTCTCACGCGCGCGCAGAAGACTGCGCATCCGGGCCAGCAGCACGGTGTCGTCGAGCGGTTTCCAGACGACATCTTCCGCCCCCGCCCGCAGGGCCTGCATCTTCCGGTT
>JAUIDM010000469.1 GCA_030428915.1 Alphaproteobacteria bacterium
ATCATGGCCCCGCAATGCGGCCTCGCCCCCGGTTTCGTCGGCATCGTCGGCGCGCATCTGGCCGATATGTTCGAGCGTGTCCGCTCCATCCGCCTCCGCGTCGGCGCGCTGCCGCAGAACCCGACGGGGCTTCTGGGTTACGCCTTCAACTGGTCGCCCGAAGGCGTCGTCAACGAATATCTCAACGACTGCGAGGTGATCGAGGAGGGCGTGCACAAGACCGTCTCGGCGATGGAGTGGCTGGAGACCATCTATATCGACGGCGTGAAGCTCGAGGCCTTCACCACCTCCGGCGGCCTTGGCACGATGTGCGAGACCTATGCCGACAAGATCGAGAACCTCGACTACAAGACCATGCGCTATCCCGGTCATGTCGAACTGATGAACTTCTTCTTCCACGAACTGCTGATGCGCGAGAACCGCGAGGCGGCGGGCAGGATCCTGACCCATGCGAAACCCCCGGTCGATGAGGATGTCGTCTATGTCCATGTCGCGGCCGAGGGCTGGACCGAGGGGCAGTTGAAGCGGACGGAATTCGTCCGCGCCTACTACCCGCTGGAGATCGGCGGCAGGCGGCGGACGGCGATTGCCTGGACCACCTCGGCCTCGGTCGTCGCGGTCATCGAGATGGTGCGCGAAGGCAAGCTGCCGGGCCAGGGCTTCCTCAAGCAGGAAGAGATTCCGCTGACCCCCTATCTCGAAACCCGGACCGGCAACTATTACAACATCGGCCACAAGAGCCGCCACAGCTGAACGCCGGTTCCGGCCCGTCCGGACCTATACGTATTCGGTTCCCTGCACCCTTCGCTTTCGCGGAGGGTGTTCTTTTTTGCGTTGCCCCGGCTTGGCGCGGTATACGTTCATTCGGGTAAGCCCCATCTTGAGGGGGCAGCGATCAGCAATGGGGGCATGACATGACCGGTGGCATCAGGACGACCAAGGGGCGCGGACGGCTGTTCGACAGCGTACTGGACACGATCGGCGATACGCCGGTGATCCGGGTCAACAATCTCGGCCCCGATCATGTGACGATTTACGTGAAGGCCGAGGCCTACAACCCCGCCGCCTCGGTCAAGGACCGGCTGGCGGTGAACATCATCGAGGCCGCCGAGCGCGAGGGGCGGCTGAAGCCCGGCCAGACGGTGGTCGAGGCCACTTCGGGCAATACCGGTATCGGCCTTGCCATGGTCTGTGCGCAGAAGGGCTATCCGCTGGTCGTGACCATGGCCGACAGCTTTTCCATCGAGCGCCGGCGGCTGATGCGGATGCTTGGGGCCAAGGTCATCCTGACCCCGCGCGCCGAAAAGGGCTTCGGCATGTACAAGAAGGCTGCTGAACTGGCCGAGAAACATGGCTGGTTCCTGGCTCGGCAGTTTGAGACAAAGGACAATGCCGATATTCACGAGGCAACGACGGCGCGCGAAATTCTCGGCGATTTTGACGGCAAGCGCCTGGACTACTTCGTGTCGGGGTATGGGACCGGCGGCACCGTCACCGGCGTGGGCCGCGTCCTTCGAAAGGAACGTCCGGCGACCAAGATCATCCTGACCGAACCGGCCAATGCGGCACTTGTGTCGAGCGGCACGCCGCAGGAACGCGGCGCAGGCGACGCGCCCGCCGCCAGCCATCCGGCGTTCGAACCGCATCCGATCCAGGGTTGGACGCCGGACTTCATCCCGGCGGTGTTGCAGGAGACGCTCGACAAGAAGTTCTACGACGAGCTTATCCCGGTGCCCGGTCCAGAGGGAATCGCCTGGGCAAAGAAGCTCGCGCAGAAGGAAGGCATCTTCACCGGCATTTCCGGCGGGTCGACCTTTGCCGTGGCGGTGCAGGTGGCCGAGAAGGCCGCGCCGGGCTCCGTCATTCTGGTGATGCTGCCCGATACCGGGGAACGCTACCTCTCGACCCCGCTCTTTGAGGGTATTCCGGAAGATATGAGCGACGAGGAGCTTGAGATTTCGCGCTCGACGCCCAATCACCAGATGGGGTGATCGGCGTCAGTTGACGCGGGCCACCACGTAATCGGCGAGGTCGGAGAGCATATCGCGCAGTGCATGCGGCGGCAGGGCGGTCAGGGCGTTCTTCGCCTTTGCCGCCCAGGCCAGCGCCTCGTCCCGCGTCGCCTCCATCGTGCGATGCCGTGCCATCAGCGCCATTGCGTGGTCGAGATCGCCGTCGCGCTGGTCGCCTTTCTCGATCACCCGGCGCCAGAAGTCCCGTTCCTCGGCGGACGCCTTCGCCACCGCCTTGATCACCGGCAGCGTCAGTTTGCGTTCGCGGAAATCGTCGCCGGTATTCTTGCCGATCACTGCGCTGCTTCCGCCATAGTCGAGCAGGTCGTCGACGATCTGAAAGGCGATGCCGAGTGCGTCGCCATAGGTGAATAGCGCCCGCACCTGATCCTCGGGCGCGCCCGCAATGACACCGCCGACCTCGGTCGCGGCTGAGAAAAGCGCGGCCGTCTTGCCGCGAATGACCTTCATATAGATGGCCTCGTCCGTGCGCAGGTCCTGCGCGGCGGAGAGCTGCAGCACTTCGCCTTCGGCTATCGTTGCAGAGGCGTTCGACAGGATGTCGAGCACCCGCAATGAGCCCGTCTCGACCATCAACTGGAACGATCGCGAAAAGAGATAGTCGCCAACGAGGACCGATGACTTG
>JAUIDM010000470.1 GCA_030428915.1 Alphaproteobacteria bacterium
CCGGCGTTCACGCCGGGCCGCGCCCGACCCTCCCCCCGGGAGGGCGCCCCGCGGCGCTGCAACCAGAACAGGCGCTTGAAGGTCGGGAAGGGATCGCGCAGACCCGGCTCACGGAGCGCCCACCCAAGGTCGGGCGCGGCCCTCCGCACAGACCTTCAACCTCCGAAAAGTCCCGCAAGCAGACCAAAATGATTTGCAGACATGTCCGAAGCTTTCCGTCTTATCACTCCTCCAGCGCAAGCGTCGGATCGACCTCGTATTTCTCGGCCATGCGGGCGATGTAGGACCCCGGGATCGGCGCGTTCTTGCGCCACCAGGGCCGGGCGGCATTGGTATAGATGTGGACCGACAAAGTGTTGTCGGTGAAATGCTTCTCCACCTGGCTGTAGGGGTCGTAGAACACATCGTTCAACTGGAACGGCACCGGATAGAGCCCGTCAGTCTCCATCGCCTTGTCCACATCGCCAGTCAGGCGGGCATAGTAGGTGAAGGCCTGCGGGCCAAAGGCGGTGCGCTCGGCCTTGTAGATGCGGGCGGCCTTCGGCAGCGACGGGTCCTGCCGGTCCATCTTCTTGCGCTGCTGCTTGCCCCACCAGGCGGGGTAGTCCGGCAGGTTGTCGTAGTAGTCCAGAAGCTTGTCCATCAGCTCGCAGTCGCGCGGCATGCCGACGACGCCGCAATTCAGCGCACCGCGCAGCCCATGCCCGCCAAAGATATAGTCCATATCCTCGGGGAAGGGCCGGTAGCAAAGCGCATCGCAGTCGATCCAGATCGCGCCGGTCGCCTGGATCATCTTGTAGCGGAAGACGTTCGAGATGAACGAGGGCGAAGTCGCCTCCACCACCTCGCGGTCGATCTTCATGACCTCATCGGCGGGGCGGACCTCCACGCCGTCCGGCACGTTTTCGACCTTGTCGGCGCAATAAAGGATGACCGGGTGGCCTTCGGCCAGATGCGACTTGAGGCAGATCTGGTTGACGTAATGCAGACGCGTGCCGATCCAGAGGGACGCGACGGGACGGCGGTTCAGGTTCATGGCGCGGCGTTCCTCAAGAACAGGTTCCGCCAGAGCTAGCAGAGCGATTCCCGCCGCACAAGTTGGGCCTTACCCGGCCTCTGCGGATGCCAGCTCGACCTGCGCGGAAAGATCGGCGCCGTCCGGCACGCCGCTGATCCGGATTACCGACAGGCCTAAGGTCAGGACCGCTTCGCCTTGCGACCGGGCGATCAACGGCAGGCGCGGCCAGCCAGTCAGGACATAGCGATGCCCTTCGTCCCAGCGTTCGATCAGCGTCACGCCGCCATAGGCGATGACAAAACGATAGCCGCCCTTGCCTGTCTTGATCAGGTTCTCTCCGGTCCCGACATGGATCGTGTCGCTGCCATCGCCCAGCGTCACCCGGTTGCGGCCTGGCCCGGTGTGAATCACCGACTTGCCGCCCTTGTCCGAGATGACGTCGTTGCCGTGCCCGCCATGGATCAGGTTGCGCCCGCTCATGCCCTTGATCGTGTCGTTGCCGGTGCCGCCGTCAAGGATGTCCTTGCCGCCGCCGCCGACCAGAAGGTCATTGCCCGCGCCGCCATAGAAGCGGTGGCGCGAGCTTGCCAACTTGGCAATCGCGATCAACTGATCGTCGCCATCCCCGCCATGGAATTCCGCACCGCCGTATTTCGGGCCGATCAGCACGTCGTCGCCCGATGATCCGCGCAGGTTCACCTGCACGCGTTCGGAGGTCTCGAAATGGATGGGGCTGTCTGGGTGGGCGACAATGCGGATCGTCTTGCCCGTGCGCGCCTCGTCGCTTTCCTTGCGCGCGACGACGGTCGCGATGCGGATGCGTTCGACATTGGCCGGGCAATGCAGGACATAATCGTCCGGCCCGCCCATGTACCACAGCGTATCGGTGCCGCCGTCCTTTTCCTCGCGGATCTTCTCGGCATCCGCGCCATAGGCCCAGTAATGGTCGTTGCTGCGCGTGCCTTCCAGCACCACGGACCCGTCCACCGCCATCATCGTGTTGACGCCGCAGGCCGGGTCCTCATAGCCCCGCAGGTCGAGGCCGAGGTCCAGCGCACCTTTCACCAGTTCGTTGCGCAGGAAATCGATGGGCGCGGTGTCGAAAAGGTTCGTTGTCTCGCCCGGATCGGCCTCGATATCGTAGACATGCTCCTCGCCATTCGGGTAGCGGAAGTAACGCAGGTGGCGATAGCCCTCGACCGAGGGGCGGACCGACAACGTGCCAAAGACCGAGGTCACGGGCGATTTCGACTCGTCGAACGTGCCGAAAGAAGGATCAATGAGGGGCAGCAGGCTCTGCCCCGACACCCAGTCGGGCCGGTAGGGCAGACCGGCAAGGTCCATGATCGTCTTGGGGAAATTGTGCAGCGAGACGGGCAGCGGCTCTTCCCGTCCCTCCGCCATCCGGGGGCTGGTGATCGAAAAGGGCACATGGGCGGCACAGTCCCACTGGCTCATCTTGTGAAAGCTGTCGTGATTGCCGAGGTTGAAGCCGTTGTCCGACAGGAACACGACGGTGGTGTTCTGACCAAGGGGCGAGGCCTCCAGCGCGTTCAGGAACCGCCCGATCTCATGATCGACATGGCTGATCGCGGCGAAATAGGCGCGCACGACCTGCCGCCAGCCCTCGTCGCC
>JAUIDM010000471.1 GCA_030428915.1 Alphaproteobacteria bacterium
CTTGAAGGCATCACGCATGTGCATGAACCGGCCCCGGTGCACCGGACACGTGCACGCGCCGGTGTGATCAAGGATGAAGAGGCAGGCGAAACGAACGCGCCGGTCTACCCGCTCGATCTCACCATTTCGGCCCCCGGCCGTATCTTCGTGCGTGGCCGCGGACTTGATGCCGAAATGGGTGGGTCTCTGAGAGTCAGTGGGACAACCGCGAATATCGTGCCCTCTGGCCAGTTCACCCTCATCCGCGGGCGGCTCGACATTCTCGGCAAGCGTTTCGATATCGATGAGGGGTTGGTGCAGTTGCAGGGCGCGCTGACGCCCTTCGTCCGCTTCGCCGCCACGACACAAAGCGACACGATCACTGCGACGATCCTGATTGAAGGCCCGGCGTCGGAACCCGAGATTCGTTTTCTTTCCTCACCGGAACTGCCCGAAGAAGAGGTCATCGCGCATCTTCTCTTTGGCCGCAGTCTGACCAGCCTCTCGCCCTTCCAGGCCGCGCAGCTTGCCTCTGCCGTAGCGACGCTGGCCGGAAAGGGGGGTGAGGGCATCGTTTCGAAGTTGCGGAATTCTTTCGGGCTCGACGATCTCGACGTGACGACGGATGAGGATGGCACGGCCGCCGTCCGGGCAGGGAAATACCTCTCGGAAAACACTTATGCCGATGTGACTGTGGGCGGCGAAGGCAAGACAGAATTGAACCTGAACCTCGATGTCCGCCCCGGCGTGACCCTGCGCGGCACGCTGGAATCCGATGGCGGCACCGGGATCGGCCTGTTCTTCGAGCGGGACTACTGATCGCGGATCAGCCGGGCACGCTCGGCGTTTATCGCCGCGCCGAGAAGCACGATATAGGCGGAGATATAAAGCCACATCAAAAGCGCGATAACCGCGCCGATTGATCCGTAGACCCGGTTATAGGCCCCGAAATTTGCCAGATAAACCGAGAAGGCCATCGATGCCCCCGCCCAGAGCAGGGCAGCCAGAACCGCGCCCGGCGTGATCCAGGCATGGCGATCATCCATATTCGGACCCCAGCGGTAGAAGAGGCCCAGCACTATCAGGACGACGACAAACATCAAGAGCCACGGAAAGATCGTCAGCAGATAGCCCGTGACCGGTCCAAGCGGTAAAAAGTTCAGTATGACTGGCAGCAGCACCACCGTGGCAAGTGCGGCGAGGAAGACCCCCATGAGCGAAAACGTCAGCAGGAGAGACCCGACATGCCGCATGAGCCCGGCACGGCGGCGGCTGGCATGGATCGCATTCAGTCCGGCGATGAGCGCCGAAACCCCGGAATGTACCGAATAGAGTGCAACGACCAATGACACAGCCGTCGTCCATCCGAGAGTCGAGGAGTTGGCAGAGAGAAGTGCATTGAGCTGCGCTTCCAGAATGCCGTAGGCGGCATCCGGGACAAGGTCGCGAACCGATGTCAGATAATCCCGGATTACCACAGGATCGGCAAAGACGCCCCAGATGGCGATGGTCGCAGCCATGCCCGGAAAGATTGCAAGCATTGCATAAAAGGCAACGCCCGCCGCGATGAGGCCCAGATGTCGGTCGTCCGTGGCATGCCAGACCGACCGCGCCAGACTGATGAGAAATTCAGGGTTCAGCATTCTGCGCATGATACCTCCGCACTTGCCCCATGTTCGCGCGCCATGCGTCAACCCGCAATGGTGCACCGCATATCCTGCTGTGCAGGCACCGTTTTGCGGGATAGGTTTGCGCATCGGAGAATGCCAATGCGTCTGTTGATTATCCTTGTGCTTTCTGCTGCTCCGGCTTGGGCCGTGGGTCCGGAGCCTGTCACGGATGCCGACTACCTGCCGGTGAATGAGGCCGAGGCGCGGTTGGGTCAGCTTCTGTTCTACGATCCGATCCTGTCGGGAAATCGCAACATCTCCTGCGCGACCTGTCACCACCCCCGCTTTGCGACATCGGACGGGTTGTCATTGGGTCTGGGCGAAGGCGGGATCGGGCTTGGTCCTGATCGGCGTGCGGATCCAACGAACCTGCCCGAACAGCGTATTCCGCGCAACGCGCCCGCCTTGTTCAACCTGGGCGCCCGCGAGTTCACTGTAATGTTCCATGACGGCCGGATCGAGGCTGACCCGTCGCGGCCATCAGGGCTGAGGACACCGCTTGAGGATGAAATGGTGATGGGCTTCGCCTCGATCCTGTCGGCGCAAACGATGTTTCCGGTGCTTTCACCCGATGAGATGGCGGGACACTACCAGGAAAACGATGTTGCCAAGGCGGTGCGCAGCGGGCGGATCACCGGTGCGGGCGGCGCATGGGACATCATTTCAAAGCGCATTGCGGCGATTCCAACCTACCGGGAGATGTTCGCCAATGCCTATCCCGAGATCGCGGCGGGGCGCGATATTGCTTTCACCGACATATCGAATGCCATCGCGGCCTTTGTGGAGTTCGAATGGCGGGCGGACAAGTCCGCATTTGACCGAATGTTGCGGGGCGAAGGTGCTCTTTCCCCGCTGGCCGAGACGGGGATGACACTGTTCTACGGCGAGGCCGGCTGCGCGGCCTGCCATTCCGGGCCGTTCCAGACCGATCACGATTTCCACGCGATGGGCGAACCGCAGCTTGGCCCCGGCAAGGCCGAGCGGTTCGAAAGCC
>JAUIDM010000472.1 GCA_030428915.1 Alphaproteobacteria bacterium
GCGAGCCGCGCGACGGCGCCAAATTCGGTGGTGCAGACCGGTGTAAAATCCTTCGGATGGGAAAAGAGGATGGCCCAGCTGTCGCCGATCCAGTCATGGAACTGGATAACGCCCTGATCGGTCTGGGCAGTGAAATTGGGAACGGTGTCGTTGATGCGCAGCCCCATCGGATGCTCCTTTCCGGCTAATCATGTAGAATGTTGCCATAAGCATAGGCCTCCGTATGAGTGTTTACACGCTGATTGATCAAGCCGCGACAAAAAGCCGGGATTGACGGCGGAAATAATTTGATCAAATTACCCAAAACCCTTGCGGCGGGGATTCGCTGCTGTCAGGTTCCCGCCGCCAACAGACGAGGTTTGCCATGATCGAGAAACGCGATTTCTATATCAACGGGCGCTGGACCGCGCCGATTGCCCCGCGCGACTGCCCGGTCATCGACCCTTCGACGGAGGAGCCCTGCGCGGTGATCTCGCTCGGCTCGGCTGCGGACGCGGATGCCGCTGTTGCCGCCGCAAAGGCCGCCTTCCCCGCCTGGGCAGCAACGCCCCCGGCCGAGCGCCGCGCGGTCGTGGTCCGCATCCTTGAACAATATGAAAAGCGCAAAGGCGAACTGGCCGAGGCGATTTCCTGCGAGATGGGCGCGCCCATCGACATGGCGCGCGACCAGCAGGCGCCCTGCCTGCCCTGGCATCTGAACAATTTCCTGCGTACCTTTGACGAGATCGAATGGATCAAACCGCTTGGCCCGCATGCCCCGAACGACCGGATCGCGCTGGAACCGATCGGCGTCGTCGGCCTCATCACCCCCTGGAACTGGCCGATGAACCAGATCGCGCTGAAGGCCATCCCGGCGCTCCTCGCGGGCTGCACATGCGTTCTGAAACCGTCCGAGGAAAGCCCGCTCAACGCGATGCTGTTTGCCGAGTTCTGCCATGACGCGGGCGTGCCGCCCGGTGTCTTCAACCTTGTGAACGGCGACGGGATGGGCGTTGGCACGCGGCTGTCCGAGCATCCGGATGTCGAGATGATTTCCTTCACCGGCTCGACCCGGGCGGGAAAGGCGATTTCCAAGGCAGCCGCCGAAACGTTGAAGCGGGTGACGCTGGAACTGGGCGGCAAGGGTGCGAACGTGATCTTCGCCGATGCCGACGAGAAGGCGGTCAAGCGCGGCGTTCTGCACATGATGAACAATTCCGGGCAAAGCTGTAACGCGCCCTCGCGCATGCTGGTCGAACGCTCCGTCTATGATCAGGCGGTCGAAACGGCAGCCGAGGTCGCGAACAAGATCACCGTCGGCCCGGCGAGCGCACCCGGCCGCCATATCGGCCCGGTGGTGAACAAGCGGCAATGGGAGCAGATTCAGGGCTACATCCAGAAGGGCATCGATGAAGGCGCGCGGCTCGTCGCGGGCGGCCTTGGCCTGCCCGAGGGGATGAACAAGGGTTACTATGTCCGCCCCACGGTCTTTGCCGATGTGAAACCCGGCATGACGATCGAGCGCGAGGAAATTTTTGGTCCGGTCCTGTCGATCATCCCCTTCGAGGATGAGGCCGAGGCAGTCAGGATCGCCAACGACACACCTTATGGCCTGACGAACTATGTCCAGACCCAGGACGGCGCCAGGCGCAACCGCATGGCGCTGGCGCTCAAGTCCGGCATGGTCGAGATGAACGGCCAGAGCCGCGGTGCCGGCTCGCCCTTCGGGGGCGTCAAGGCCTCTGGCCGCGCGCGGGAAGGCGGCCATTGGGGGATCGAGGAGTTCCTGGAGGTCAAGGCGATCTCCGGCTGGGCCTCCGATCTGGCAGCTGAATAGGCCCGTCAGGTCCGGCCGCAACGCGTCGCGGTTCAAAACGACATTTCGCCCCGGCCGAATGTCGCCATGGCTACTTTCCCCGATTGCGCCCCTGCCCCTAGAATTGCGCAGGACGTGTTTTTCGGGGAGATAGACATGACGGTTCAGGACGCAACCGCACGGGTCAGACATGGCGGTCGCGAAGCGCGCCGGCGCGAAAGGTCGCACAAGGCGACGGGGCTGGGGCGGCCCTACATCACCCGGAACATCCCGACCTACGACATCCTGTCGGAAGAAAACCTTGAGAAGATCGAGGCCGCCGCCGACCGCATCCTGGCCGAGACGGGCATCGAATTCCGCGATGATGACGCCGTGATCGACCACTGGAAGCGCGCTGGTGCGAAGGTCGACGGCACGCTGGTGAAGTTCGAGCCCGGCATGCTGCGCGAGATCCTGAAATCCGCGCCGTCCGAGTTCACCCAGCATGCCCGCAACCCGGAAAACTCGGCGCAGATCGGCGGCCGGAACGTTGTTTTCGCGCCGTCCTATGGGTGTCCCTTTGTCATGGATCTCGACCGTGGCCGCCGCTTCGGCACGCTTCAGGACTTCGAGAATTTCATCAAGCTCGCCCAGTCGTCACCCTGGTTCCACCATTCCGGCGGTACGATCTGCGAGCCGACCGATGTCCCCGTGAACAAGCGTCACCTCGATATGGTCTATTCCCATATCCGCTATTCCGACCGCTGCTTCATGGGCTCCGTCACCGCAGAGGAACGGAGCGAGGACAGCATAGACATGGCACGCATCGTCTTCGGTGCGGATTTCGTCGATCAGAACTGCGTCATCC
>JAUIDM010000473.1 GCA_030428915.1 Alphaproteobacteria bacterium
CCCACGAAAGGTTCGGCCATCGCCAGCCGCTGGACCACATCCTTGATCGCCTGCGCCTCTGCGCGGTCGGAGCGCAGGAATTTCAGCCGCGCGGGGGTGGCGTAGAAAAGATCGCGCAGTTCAACGACCGTGCCGCCGGTCAGCGCCGCCGGGCGCACGGGGGCCATGCGCCCGCCCGCCACCGCGATGGCCGCAGCGTCGGAACCTACGGCGCGCGAGGTGATCTTCAGCCGCGCGACCGCGCCAAGCGAGGGCAACGCCTCGCCCCGGAAGCCGAAGCTGCGGATGTCGAGCAGGTCTGAGCCGTCGATCTTCGATGTCGCATGGCGGGCCAGCGCCATCGGCAGGTCATCCGCTGTCATGCCGCAGCCATCGTCGGTCACGCGGATCAGGGTCTTGCCGCCATCGGCGTAAACCACCTCGATCCGCCGCGCGCCTGCATCGAGCGCGTTTTCCACCAGCTCCTTGACCGCCGAGGCCGGCCTTTCGACCACCTCGCCCGCCGCAATCCGGTTCACAGCCGCTTCGTCAAGCTGCCGGATTACCGGGCGTTCGGCCCTTATCTTGGGGTCCTGGAGTGTCATGCCACCAGAACTAGCATGACCCGCGCCGATTCGGCCAGTTCTCCGTTTGTTTCACCGGGGCAGATTTGTGCGTGGTTCCTCAGTCGGCCGCCGACAACCCGACCGGCCTGCCGACGACGACGAACCGCAGGTCTTCGGGCTTCATCAGCCGGGCCGCGACGCGCTTGATGTCGTCGAGCGTCACGGCCTCGATATACGCATTGCGGTCATTGACATAGCTTGTCGGCAGGCCTTCAAGCTGCATGCCAACGAGAATATCGGCAATACGTCCATTGCCATCAAAGCGCAGTGGGTACGAGCCGGTCAGATAGGTTTTGGCGGCTTCAAGTTCCTCTGCCGTCACCCCCTCAACCGCGGCTTTGGCCCATTCCGCCTTGACCACCTCGATTGCCTCGGCGACCTTTTCATTGGCCGACGCAAACCCACCCTGCCAGGTCTCCGCCAGATCCATGGGCACCAGATAGGTGTTGATCCCGTAGGTCAGCCCGCGCTTTTCGCGCACCTCTTCCATCAGCCTTGCGCCGAACCCGGCGCCGCCGAGGATCTGGTTCAGGATATAGGCGGCAAAGAAGTCCGGATCGTCGCGTTTGATACCCTCGTGCCCGAAGACCACGACGGATTGCGGGCTGGCATAGTCAATCACAGACACGCCGCCGGACAGGTTGTACTCGGCGGCCGGCGGCATGGCTGCGCCCGTCTCGGGAAGATCGCCCAGAAGGGTGTCCAGAAGCGCACCCAGTTCGGCCTCGGTGATGTCACCAACGGCGGAGACATAGACGCGGTCGCGGGTCAGTACCGCCTTGTGCGCGTCGAACAGATCGTCTCGTGTTATCGCGGCCATGCTGTCGAGCGTGCCATTGCGCGAGGAGCCGTAGGGGTGTTCGCCGAAGGCCTGTTCATCAAAGGAGCGGCCTGCAATCGTGTTCGGATCGGTCGCATCCGACTGAATGATCGAGACGACCTGCGCCCGAACCCGTTCGACCGCATCCTCATCAAAACGGGGATCGGTCAGCGCGGTTTTCAGAAGCGCCACCGACTCGTCGCGGTTTTCGGTCAGCATACGGGCCGAAACCGATACCGTGTCATCGCTGGCGTCAAAGCTGAACTCGGCGGCGAGCGCGTCGCGCGCCTCGGCAAAGCCCTGACTGTCCAGCTCTCCCGATCCCTCTTCCAGAAGCGCCATCATCAGAAGCGTGGCGCCACGCCGGTCGGAGCGGTCAAGACTGGTGCCGCCCTTGAAACGCAGTTCCAGCGCCGTGAAGGGGATCGAGTGTTCCTCCACCAGCCAAGCCTTGATGCCACCGGGTGAAGTGACTTCGCGGATATCGACCGCGCGGGCGGGCAGCGCTGCGACAAGCGCGAGACAGGCGGCAAGAACAAACCGCATCATTGCATCACCTCTTCCTGACCTTCGCGCATCATCCAGCCCGTTACGGCGCGCTGGCGTTGAAAGACCTCGCGCGCAGCTGCCATCACGTCTTCTTCAGTCACCGCGTCCAGTACGTCCGGCCAAGCCTGCACATCATCGATGGTCAGCCCTGTCGTCAACGCCTCGCCATAGCGCCGGGCGAGGCCGTTCACGTTGTCCTTGGCATAGATCATCGAGGCATGGATGCGGGTCTTGACCCGGGAAAAGGCTGCGGGATCGACACCGGTTTCAAGGAACTCTGACAGCGCCGCGTCCAACGCCGCCTCGGCCTCGGCCAGGCTGACCCCTTCAGCAGGGACGACGGCGAGGTTGAAGGTCGTGTCGTCAAGCGACGTGCCATCGTAGTTCGCCGAGGTGTAGATCGCGACCTTCTGGTCGAATTGCAGCTTGCGGGCAAGAAACGCAGTCTGGCCGTCGCCGCCGAGAAGATCGGCAAGAATGGTGAGCGCGGCAGCCTTTTCCTGCGCACCGGGATCGCGTTCCGGGGCCAGATAGCCGCGGGTCACGTAAGGCTGAGCTACGCGCGGATCGGAGAAACTCATCCGGCGCTCGGCAAGCTGGGGCGGCTCCTGCGGCCGGTCCCGGACGGTGATGTCGGGGCTGGGCGCAAGCGGGCCGTAGTAGGTTT
>JAUIDM010000075.1 GCA_030428915.1 Alphaproteobacteria bacterium
TCCGGTACCGCAGGCCTCTTCCGCCGCGGGCAGGGTGATCGCCACATCGGCCTGTACGAGCAGGGTCGAGCCGGGGCGGCTGGCCACCCCGATCAGCGGAATGCCGAACCGCCTTGTGTGGGCGATAATGTCGGACAGTTCCGGCGTCTCTCCGGAATTCGACAGGACGAGCGCCACATCGCCCTCTGTCACCATGCCCAGATCGCCATGGCTCGCCTCGGCAGGATGGACATATTGCGCGGGCGTGCCGGTCGAGGCGAGCGTCGCCGCGATCTTGCGGCCGACATGGCCCGACTTGCCCATGCCCGAAACGATGACGCGCCCCTTGGCCTTCAGGATCAGGTCCACGGCGGCCGAGAAGCTGTCACCAAGTGCTGCTGACAGGGCGGCCAGACCCCGCGCCTCGATCTCGATGACGCGGCGGGCAGTGGCAAGGAAGGTCTCGGCGTCGGTCATTTGGTTCAGTGCGTGAAGATGTCGGCGGTATCGTCCCAGCCCATCAGGTCCAGGACCGCGCGGGTGGGCAGGAAATCGAAACAGGCCTGCGCCAGACCGGTGCGACCCTCGCGGGCAAGCCGCGCGTCAAGCTCAGCCTTCAGCCGATGCAGATAGAGCACGTCCGACGCCGCATAGTCCTGTTGAGCTTCGGTCAGTGCCGGAGCTCCCCAATCCGATGTCTGCTGTTGTTTCGACACATCGACCCCCAGAAGCTCCTGCAACAGTACCTTCAGCCCGTGACGGTCGGTGAAGGTGCGGACCATCTTCGAGGCGATCTTGGTGCAATAGACGGGCGACGTGGTCACGCCGAAGGCATTCTTCAAGGCAGCAATGTCGAAACGCCCGAAATGAAAGAGTTTCAGCGTGGCGGTATCGGCCAGCATCCGCTCCAGGTTCGGGGCGCTTGTCTGGCCCTTGGCGATCTGCACCAGATGCGCGTCGCCATCGCCTGACGAAAGCTGCACAACGCACAACCGGTCGCGACGCGGGTCAAGGCCCATCGTTTCGGTATCGATGGCGACAACGGGGCCAAGGTCCAGCCCGTCGGGCAGGTCGCCCTGATAAAGATGATAGGCCATGCGGCACCCTCTGCTGCTGCTCATCTCGGCAATAAAGCCTGCCGGGCGCGGGCGCAACAAGGGGCAGGCGGTCAGGCGGCGCAATGCGCATCGACGATGCGCTGCACGATCGGGGCGAAATGCCAGAAGTCGGGCGTTTCCATGTCGGGCCGCTTGCCCGCCTCATCCAGATAACGGACCTGCACGATCTTCTTCAGGTTTGGATTTCTCTCGAACGCCGCCACCTCTTCGGGTGACATCGGTCCACCCTGAAGGTTCAGGGAATGGATTGAGGCCTCGGACAGACGCCCGAAATAGTCGGGCTTTGTCGCACAAAGATAGCGCTTGGCGGCAACATGGTAGCGGACGCAATCGGTGATGACCGAGGGGAAGAACGCCGCCAGCACCTCTGCCCCCGCCTCTTCGTGAAACCGGTCCTCGGTGTCCTCCATGGAGAACGTTCCAAACTCAGACGTGAAATGGCCGATATCATGCAGAAGCGCGCCGACAATGATCTCCTCATCGAGCCCCTTCTGTTCAGCGATGGTGGCCCCTTGAAGCATGTGCTGCGCCATCGTCACCGGTTCGCCCAGATATTCCTCATCGCCACAGCGCTCGAAGATATCGCCGAGGAAGGCGACGATATTGTCGCGGGTCAGCGTCGTGAAATCCGGCTTCATTCCGCCGCCTCCGGCATCTGATGCTCCAAAGCCGCGAGGGTGGACAAGAGTCCGTCCTTGTCCGCGTAGCAGCCCTGCAGCCAGCGGCTGCCGCTGCCGGAATAGCCCTTGCGGGCATGCAGCACGCGGGTGTTGTCGACGATGAAGCATTCGCCGGGGTTCAGGCGGAACGTCACCTCCATCGCCGGGTCGTCGATGATCTCGCCGAGGCGGCGGTAGGCGGCGTAGTAGGTGGCCATGTCGTCAAAGGGAACATCGGTGATCGCGGCGGCGGAACGGTTGTTGAACCGGACCGCGATCAACTCCCCATCGGGTGCGAGTTCAATCATCGGACGGCGGGAGCATAGGCGCACCCCCTTTTCGCCTGCATATTCGAACCGCGCGCAGTATTTGGTCAGCACGTCGAACCAGTCGGGGTTTTCCTCGCGCAGGCGCAAAGCGGCGGCGAAGCCGTCAACCACCATGTTCTCACCGCCCGCTGCCGAGCTTTCAAGGCAATAGAGCACCTGCACCGTCGGCACGGGATCGCGGTAGGGATTGTCGGTATGGGCCTGAAGACCAAGACCGGTATAGGCGAGGTTGGTGGGGTTGACCTCGGTCCGGACCTCGAAATGGCGTCCGTAATTCGTCTCGCGGACATAGCCGAAGAGGTCCACGACCTTGAACAAGGCCCCCGGCTCTGCCGGCCCGCCGGTCAGCTTGCCGAAACCATACCGCGCGACCTTGGCCAGCCAGGCGCGCTTTGCATCGACATTGCCGGCGACCGCCGCGAAATCAGCGACGGGGACATTGGCCATCAGCCGACTGTCCCAGATCTCGACCCCCGAAGCGGTCCATCCGGACTCGGTCAATGTGGGCCGGTCATAGGCATGGGCTTCCAACCAGTCCAGGTTGTAGGCAACCGTCCTGCCTTCTGGCGAGAAGGTGACGTTCAGAACGCTGCCCGCGATTTCAGCCGCCTCGATCCGGATATCGGGGCTGATATCGCGCAAAGCAATCAGGCGCTGGCCATTGCCGGGCGCGCGGGTTTCCTCATCCCAGGCATTGTCCCTGAGCCAGACGGCATGGAACCTTTGCTGCCCCATTCCGGTCTCAAGCGTCAGATGGGTGCCGTTGACCTCGATCGTCACCTTGCTCATCCCCGTCGTCCCTCTACGCTGACAGAACCGGCGACAGTCTCGGCAGATTAAGCTATAAACTCAAATTAGGCGTTTGTGATCTGAGGTTTCGTTTTCCTAATGTCAGATTCAGGCTTTGACAATCTTCCGCTGGAATGGGTCCGTGCCTTCGAGGCCGCCGCGCGGATCGGCAGTTTTACCGGCGCGGCGGCGGAGACCGGTCTGACGCAGTCCGCGATCAGCCAGCGTATCGGCCATCTTGAACGCCGCCTCGGTACGCGGCTTTTTGTGCGCCAGGCACGTTCCATCGCGTTGACGGTCGAGGGCGAGGCGTGGCTGCCGCATGTGCGCACGGCACTCGAAAGCCTGCGCGAAAGCTCCGAGGCGCTCTTTGGTGTCACCCGCAACCGGCTGACACTCTCGGCCAGCGCTTCTATCATCGATCTCTGGATCGCCCCGCGCCTCGGACGGCTCATGGCAGGCACCGGGGGCCAGATCACCTTCCGCACGATGGTGCTCTCGACCGACGCGCCGCATGACGACGACACGGTGCGCATCCGCTACGGCACTGGCGACTGGCCGCAGGCTTACAAGCTGCCGCTTTACGCCGAGGTCATGGCGCCGGTTGTGGCCCCGACGCTCCTGCAATCCGGCATCCCGTGGCAGGATCTGCCCCGCATCACCGTTTCCGGCCCGCGCCCCGGCTGGACGGAATGGTGCGCGCTGACCGGAACACCCACCGTTCCCGTGCCGGTCCTGCGCTTCGACACCTTCGCCTCTGCAATGGCCGCGGCGAAGGCCGGGCATGGCGTTCTGCTTGCCTCTCTGCCGCTTTGTGCGGCCAGCCTGGCCGCCGGCACGCTGACACGCGTCGCAGACGGCACGCTGCCCCATCACGCCACCTACTGGATGATCGCATCAAGGGACCGAGTGACCCGCGCCCAATGGCGGGCGCTGACCGAGGCCCTGGTCGAACGATAGAAGCGCCCGCCGCAGCGAGGGGCTTTTCTACTTCCGCAGGTGAGGGCATAGTCCGACACGCGTAACAACAAGGAAACGGGAATGGATTTCGGGCAGATCGTCGGCGAACTCATCGGCGGCAACGGCGTGCTACTGGCGCTGGCCGTCTTCATCATCATCTGCGTCATGCTCGGCGTGCGGATCGTGCCGCAGTCGGAAAAGCATGTCGTCGAACGGTTCGGACGCTTGCGCGCTGTCCTTGGACCGGGGATCAACTTCATCGTGCCGTTCCTCGACCGGGTGGCGCACAAGATCTCGATCCTTGAACGGCAATTGCCGAACGCCCTTCAGGATGCGATCACGTCGGACAACGTGCTGGTGAAAGTCGAGACGTCGGTTTTCTACCGCATCATCGAACCGGAAAAGACCGTCTACCGCATCCGCGACGTCGACGGCGCGATCGCCACCACCGTGGCGGGCATCGTCCGATCCGAAATCGGCAAGATGGAACTGGATCAGGTTCAGTCGAATCGCGCCGACCTCATCGCCAAGGTGCGCGAACAGGTGGCCGCGATGGTCGATGATTGGGGGATCGAAGTGACACGGGCCGAGGTCCTGGACGTGAACCTCGATGAGGCCACCCGCGCCGCGATGCTTCAGCAACTCAACGCCGAGCGCGCCCGCCGCGCACAGGTGACAGAGGCAGAGGGCAAGAAGCGCGCGGTGGAGCTTGCCGCCGACGCGGACCTCTACGCCGCCGAGCAGGAAGCCAAGGCGCGGCGCATCTCGGCCGAAGCCGAAGCCTATGCGACTGAAGTCGTGGCGAAGGCCATCCAGCAAAACGGGATCGAGGCGGCGCAGTATCAGGTGGCGCTAAAGCAGGTTGAGGCCCTGACCGCCGTCGGCCAAGGGGCGGGCAAGCAGACCGTCATCGTGCCCGCGAACGCGCTTGAGGCCTTCGGCGATGCGTTCAAGATGCTGAAAGGACGGTCGTGATGCTCTGGCAGCAATGGTGGATCTGGATGATCGCGGGGGCCATTCTGGGCATTCTCGAGGTTGTCGTGCCGGGGTTCATCCTGCTGGGTTTCGCCATCGGCGCGGCCCTGACCGGACTGCTGCTATGGGCCGGTATCCTCGGATCGTCGCTGGCGGTGCTGGTCCTTGTCTTCGCGGTCGCCTCGCTCATTGCCTGGCTGGTCTTGCGCAAGGTGGCCGGCGTGCGGCACGGTCAGGTGAAGGTCTGGAATCACGATATCAATGATAATTGAGCCCGCCTTCGTCGGCGCGAAGCTCGCGCTGATCAGGGACGGGCAGGTGCTAACCTATCTCAGGGACGACCGGGAGGGGCTGGCCTTTCCCGGCCACTGGGACTTGCCCGGCGGCGGGCGTGAAGGGGACGAAAGCGCCGAAACCTGCGTGCTGCGCGAACTGCACGAGGAATTCGGGCTAATCCTGCCGCCCGCGCGCCTGATCTGGCGGCGCGACTACTTTTCCGATCACCTGGGCGGCCAGCGTGTCGCGTTCTTCGGCGGACATATAACCGAGGCGGAGATCGGCGCGATCGTCTTCGGAGATGAGGGCCAGTTCTGGCAGATGATGACGGTCGAGGCCTTCCTTGCAAACGACCGCGCCATCAGCCACCTGCAGACGCGACTGCAGGATTTCCTCGACGCCTGACGCGTTTCCGCATCAGCGCAGGACAGGGGCCGCCTGGATCCACCAGTCCGGCCGGGTCGCGCGCAGGGCCGCTGCGGCGGTTTCGGCGGAACCGGCATCGGCGAAGAGACCAAAACAGGTCGCGCCCGAGCCGGACATCCGGGCAAGAAGGCTGCCCGCCCGGTCGATCGCCGCAAGAACCTCGTCGATCACGGGTTCCAAAGCACGGGCTGGTGCCTCTAGGTCGTTGCGCTGAAGACGCAGCCAGTCGGCAAGCTCTTCCGCCGTTCCGAAGCGGCCGGGAAGGTCCGACAGCGGCGGGTTGTCCTTGCCGGGCAGGGCACGAAACACTGACGGCGTTGAAACAGCGACTCTCGGATTGACCAGAAGCAGGGCCATGCCGTCCGGAAGGTCCGGCGCCCGACCGATTACGTCGCCGATCCCGGACATACGCGCCGGATGACCCGCAAGGCAGACCGGAACGTCAGCGCCAAGCGACAGGACCGCGTCGCGGCCCGGCATGGGCATACCCCAATGGCGTGCCAACACCCTCAGAGTCGCCGCCGCATCCGCCGACCCGCCGCCGATGCCCGAGGCGACCGGCAGCCGTTTGTCCAGAGTGATCGCCGCACCGCATTCCACGCCGAAGGATCGCGCCGCCCGTAGGACCAGATTGTCCGCCCCGGTCTGCAAGTCGCCCGCCTCTGGACCTGTGACCGTCAGGCTCAGCCGGTCCGATGGTGCAACGGAAATGCGGTCACCCACGCCCGCGAACACGACCAGACTGTCGAGCAGATGGTAGCCATCGGCGCGCTGACCCGTGATATGCAGCGCGAGGTTTACCTTGGCGGGCGCGAAGACCTCAGCGGTCATTATTGGTGACGGCGAGCGGCTCGGCACCCTCTTCCTTCAGGACGGCATCCAGACCGACTTCCAGTTTGCGGCGGATGCGGGCGGCCTCTTCCTCGGTGTCGGGCTCGAACGAAAGGGCGCGCTTCCACTGGAATTCGGCCTCACGCTGGCGTCCGACAGCCCAGTAAACATCGCCCAGATGATCGTTGACCACCGGATCGACCGGCATCAGTTCGACGGCCAGTTCCATCTGAACGACCGCCTCGTCATAACGGCCAAGGCGGTAGAGCGCCCAGCCGAGGCTGTCGACGATCGCACCGTCATCGGGCCGCTCCGCCACGGCAGTCTCGATCATCTTCAGCGCCTCGTCGTAGTTTTCCTTCCGCTCAAGGTAGGAATAGCCGAGGTAGTTCAGAACCGAAGGCTGATTGGGCTGCAGTTCCAGCGCCTTTCGAAAATCGGCCTCGGCCTGCTCCCAGTTCTTTTCGCGTTCATTGGCGATGCCACGGGTGTAGTAGACGATCCACTGCCCGCGTTCATCCCCGCTGAACGCGGCAATGGCCCGGTCATAGGCCTCGGCCGCATCGGCGAACTGTTCCTGACGGCGATAGGTGTCGCCGAGCGCGGACCAGATGTCGACCCGTTCGGGATGGGCCTTGGCCAGGCGCGTCAGAACCTCGATCGCCGCATCGACACGCCCGCTGGCGATCAGCGCATCCGATCGGCCAAGCTCGGCCGCCAGAAAGGCCGGGCTCTCCGGTGCAATGCGGTTGTAGGTTTCCGTCGCAAGATCGTGCTGGCCCTGCGCCTCCAGAACTTCCGCTGCCAGAAGGATCGTATCGGCATCCTCTGGCGCGATGTATTCGGCCATCCTGGCATAAGCGAGCGTGAAGTGGTCGCTCGTCTCGCTGAAAAGCGCCGACGCCACGGTGTAGAACACCTCGGCGATACCTGCGGATGGTCCCGGGATCAGGGAAAACGAGAGGGTTTCGCCGGCTTCCAGCCGGTTGCGCAGATCGGCGAGTTCGGGGCTTGGGCCATCGCCGAACACCGCATCGATCAATTCGACGGCGTCGGCATTGCGCTCCAGCTGGCTCAGGATCTGGGCATGGGCCACCACGCCGCGCTTGGTGGCACGCACGGGGCCGCTTTCCTCGCCCGAGAAGATCCGGTCGGCCCCTTCGAAATCGCCGACGGAGGCCAGTGCCAGCGCCTTGTGGTAAAGCCCGAATATGCGGCTGCCGTCGGTTTCGGCGACCTGGTCGAAGGCCAGCGTCGCCTCCGACATCTGACCCATGCCCACCAGCGCCCAGGCGCGATAGAGGCCATCGACCAACGGTCCGGCGCTGCGGCCTTTGTCAAGCTCCGCCATGGCCGCCTCGAACTCGCCCTTGCGAGCAAGATCGGCGAGGATCACGAGATCGGCAAACTGGCTTTGCTCGCCAAGCCCGCCCAGCGCTTCGGCGGGCGGTAGCGCCTTTTCAACCGATCCACGACCGACTTGCGAGATGATGGCATTTTCCAGGAGCCCCACATCGGTAGGATCCGCGACCAGTGCCCGCGTGAAGAAATCCGCGGCCGTGTTGTATTCGAAATTCCGGCTGGCATGTCGTCCGGCAAGGTAGGGCCCGGCCAGACCATCGGCTGCCGCAGCGGGCAGCGACACCGCCAGACCGAGGCCGAGGGAAATCACGAACGACAGCGGACGCAGGTTGGTCACGAAAGGCTCCTTCTTCGCGGCACCGCCAGAACGTAGTGCGCAGACGGCCCTAACGCAATGCAGGGCGCCGCTTCCGACGCCCCGCATCCCGTGTTTCTGCCGAAATTATTACATATTCGGATAGTTCGGACCGTCGCCGCCCTGCGGGGTCGTCCAGTTGATGTTCTGGCTCGGGTCCTTGATGTCGCAGGTCTTGCAGTGGACGCAGTTCTGGAAGTTGATCACAAACTCCGGCTTGCCGTCCTTTTCGACCAACTCGTAAACGCCCGCCGGGCAATAGCGCTGCGCAGGCTCGTCGAACTTTGGCAGGTTGACCGAAACGGGCACCGAGGCATCCTTCAGCTTCAGATGCGCGGGCTGGCTTTCCTCGTGGTTGGTGAAGCTGAACGACACGTTGGTCAGCCGGTCGAACGAGAGGACGCCATCAGGCTTCGGATAGTCGATGGGCTTGTAATCCTTTGCCTCACCGGTCGAAGCAGCGTCGGTCTTGCCGTGCTTCAGCGTGCCGAAGAGTGAAAGGCCGAAAAGGTTATTCGTCCACATGTCGAAACCGCCCAGCACCAGCGAGGGGATCATGCCCCAGCGCGACCACATCGGCTTGACGTTCCGGACTTTCTTCAGGTCCTTGGCAATTGGGCCCGAGCGCAGATCGGCCTCATAGCCCACAAGCTCGTCGCCCGCCCGACCAGCCCGAATCGCTTCATAAGCGGCCTCGGCCGCTGCCTTGCCCGAAAGCATCGCATTGTGGTTGCCCTTGATGCGCGGCACGTTCACGAGGCCCGCCGAGCAGCCCAGAAGCGCCACGCCCGGCGCCACGACCTTGGGGATCGACTGCCAGCCGCCCTCGGAGATCGCGCGCGCGCCGTAAGCCACGCGCTTGCCGCCCTTCAGAAGCTCGGCCACCATCGGGTGATGCTTGAAACGCTGGAACTCCATGTAGGGATAGAGATGCGGGTTCTTGTAGTTCAGGTGAACGACAAAGCCGACATAGACCTGGTTGTTCTCCAGGTGATAGATGAACGACCCGCCGCCCGCATTGCCGCCAAGGGGCCAGCCCATCGTGTGTGTGACGGTGCCTTCCTTGTGCTTGGCCGGGTCGATCTCCCAGATCTCTTTCATCCCGATGCCGAATTTCTGCGGGCAATGGCCTTTGGACAGGTCGTATTTCGCGATCACTTCCTTGGCGAGCGAGCCGCGCACACCTTCGGAAAGGAAGACGTATTTGCCGTGCAGTTCCATGCCCGGCTCATAGTTCGGTCCCGGCGTGCCGTCAGAATTCAGGCCCATGACGCCCGCGACGACACCCTTTACCTCTCCGTTCTCGCCATAGACGAGTTCCGAGGCCGCGAAACCCGGAAAGATCTCCACGCCGAGCGCCTCGGCCTGTTCGGCCATCCAGCGGCAGACATTGCCCATCGAGACGATGTATTTGCCGTGATTGTTCATCAGGGGCGGCATGGGCCAGTTCGGGATGCGGACCTGGCCAGCCTCGCCGAGAACATAAAAGTTGTCCTTCTTAACCTCGACCTTGATCGGGGCGCCTTTTTCCTTCCAGTCCGGGATCAGCGCGTCCAGACCGACCGTGTCCAGCACCGCGCCCGACAGGATATGGGCGCCGACCTCGGATCCCTTTTCCAGCACGACGACATTCAGATCGGCGTCCAACTGCTTCAGCCGGATCGCGGCCGAAAGGCCTGCCGGACCCGCGCCGACGATCACAACGTCATATTCCATGGATTCGCGTTCGATCTCGGCCATCGTCTCTTCCTTTCGTCACACCGGTCGCGGGCTGCCTTTGCTTCGCAAGACCGTTAGCTTACCCCGCGGCACGAGGCAATCGTGACGCCACGCTTGACCCGCCAGAGGCGGAAGATAGTGGGATCGTGACAGGGATCACGCTACAAAAGCGGCAGTTCTGGGATCAGGCCCGCCGTAAGACAGGGTTCAGCTCCGTTCCGCGCCGGCTTGACGCACGGCCACGCCGGGGACCGGCAGGCGTGCAAGCGATTTAGTCAGGGAGAAGGAGAACCGCATTTCCGTCAGCTTCCGCTTGCGCAGTACAAACCAGAGACCCGTCACGATCAGGATCGAGAAATAGCCGTCGAGCGCGTAATGATAGCCGGTATAGACTGACAGGAAGAACGTGGCGCCGAGGAAAGCGAAACCGGGGATGGCCAGAATTCGGCTCCGCTCCAGCAGATAGAGCGCGACGACGTTGGCGACGCTGACATGGACGCTGGGAAACGCCGAAATGCCCAGGCCCGGCAGCATCTTGTGTTCCTCGTAAAGCCGCCAAAGCGCTTGCTGCGTGTGGCCAAGCTTGGTCTCGAAGCTGCCCGATTCAGTCAGCGCGGTGATCAGCCCGGCAAACCGGTCCCCGCCAAGCAGCGAGTCGTAGTAGACCGGCCCGACCGACGACCCGGCGAAGGCAAATACGTTTCCGACAACAACCCAGGCGACGCAATAGAGAACCACGTAGCGGGCCACCCGCTCGCGATCGTCATCGCAGGCGGCTATGAATGGCATGAGCAGCATCGCAGGCGGCAGCCAGAGCGTCAGATAGTAGCTGAGATACCCCGTGATCGGGAAATTGCCGACCCAGTCATGGGCGATAACCCAGGGATCGATCCCGCCATGCAGCCACTTGTCGAAAGCGGCCAGAGCGGCGTCGGCATAGAAGGGCACGACCAGCGGGATCGAGGATTTGACGAAGGCAAAGCCCGTGTGCAGCAACAGAGAACCCACCAGGGCGTAGCAGCAGGCAAGCATACGCTGGCGCCAGGACCGCCAGCCCGTCGTCAGCATGAGCACCGCAAGAACCGGCAGCAGAAGCAGCGTCAGCACGACGACGATCCGGCCGAACGTGGCGGTGTTGTCGACGGCGGCGACGAGCGTTTCCATGGCCACCGGCCGTGTCAATGCGGTGACAGCGGCGGAAACGACCAGATAGAGACAGGAAAACCAGAAAAAGGACTTCACGCCAACCTCTCAACACTCGACGACATTGCTCCGGCCCGTTGTGGGCTCCGCGTCCTGCATTCGCACCCTACGCGGTCGGGAAACACTGCACCCATGCTTCTGGAAACAATGAGTTCTTTTTAGGGCAAGTTTTCAGCGACTCTGGGAAGGTTCAGTTTTGCATCGCACCACTGTGCGTCTGTCACGGCCCTATCTTGCATCCATCCCCGCGCCCGTACAGGCGGCGGTCGGTTGAACCATCGACCACGGCAATACCGCCCCGTTCTCCTGCATGCGCCGAAGTGCAACCCAAAGGCCAACGATGAACAGGATCGAGAAGTAGCCGTCGATGGCGTAGTGATAGCCGGTGTAGACCGACAAGAAGAGTATCACGGCGAGGAAGACATATCCCGGCACCGCGAGCCAGCGGCTGCGCTCGGCCAGATAGAGGGCGGTGATCGTCGCGATACCGACATGAACGCTCGGAAATGCCGAGATACCGGAGCCGAGGGCGACTCCCCGTTCGGCATAGGCAACCCAGAGGAAGTTCTGAATTCGCCCGATCGAGGTATTGGCCAGATCCGATTCGGCCAAAGCTGCGTGCAGACCCGCGAAACGGTCGGTCCCCAGCAGGGCATCGTAGTAGACCGGCCCGACCGAAGACCCGGCAAGCGCGATGACATTGCCGAGTATCAGCCAGCAGGCCAGATAGAGTGTGACAAACCGGATCGTCCGCGCCTGATCGCGATCCGTGACCGCGATGATCAGGATGAGGGCAACCGCGGGAATGCTCCAGACCCAGAGGTAGATCGGCAACAAACGGTCCATGGGCAGGAATTGCCCAACCCAATGGGTCAGTTCCCAAGGATCGTACCCGCCATGCAGCCACTGGTCGAAGCGCGCGAACCAGGGGTCGGCATAGAAGGGAACGATCATCGGGATCGTCGATTTGAAGAACGTGAAGCCAAGTTGCAGGAAGATACTGCCGAGAATCGCATAGATGACCAGGTGGATGTTGGTCACGAAACTGCGCCAGCCGATGATGAACGGCACGATCGCGAAGACCGGAAGCATGCGTGTTGATGCGGAAAGGATCACGGAAGCAAACTGGCTGGTGGCTATGCCAGCCTGTACGATAAGCTCAACCGTCAGGTCGCGCATGAAGGCGGTGATCGCAAAGCTGACGATCACGTAAAGCACGACGATACGAAAAAACAGTTTCACCTTCTGTCCCAGCCCCTCTTGGCGTAATCCTGCATCCGGAAAAGATGATCTCGCGCGGCTATTGACCTCTGGCCGCAACCCGGATTTACACGGTTCTTGCGTACAATCCGGGCATTTTTTGGGCCATAATCGACGGACGACGATGGAAAAGATACCAATGACACGCGCGGGTCACACCGCGCTCGATCAAGAGTTGAAGGCCCTGAAGACGGTGGAACGTCCCGCCGTGATCAAGGCCATCGCCGAGGCGCGCGAACATGGCGACCTGTCTGAAAACGCCGAATACCATGCCGCGCGCGAACGCCAGAGCTTTGTCGAGGGCCGCATCAAGGAGCTCGAGGCGCTGCTGGGCCGTGCCGACGTGATCGATCCGACCAAGCTTTCGGGCGCGATCAAGTTCGGCGCCACCGTGACGCTTGTCGACGAGGATACCGACGAAGAGAAAACCTATCAGATCGTGGGCGAGGCCGAGGCCGATATCGAACGCGGCCTTCTGAACATCCGTTCTCCTCTTGCCCGTGCGTTGATCGGAAAGGATGCGGGCGACAGTGTCGAGGTCCGTACGCCGGGCGGAGAGAAAAGCTACGAAGTGCTGAACATCCAATACGTCTGAAATCTGCGCGAGGGATGCGAGATGGCCGAGGACAAAGAACCCGAATCCGGCAGCACCGCGCGCAGGGATTTCGGGATCTACTCCCAGCCCGAATCGGGACGAAGCTTCGGGCCGGGTGAGGTCGTGGCCAGCATCGTCAGCGTTCTCTGGCTTGTGCTTGTCGGCGGGTTCTTCCTGTTCGCTGGAAACACATCCGCGCCTGACACGCTCAGCGCTGTGATGATGATCGTCGCGATAGGTCTGCCGATTGCGCTGATCTGGGTTGCCGCGATTACGCTTCGAACCTCGAACGAGATGCGGCAGGAGGCGCAGCGCCTTCAATCCGCTCTCGACGCGATGCGCCACGCCTATATCAATCAGGCGCAGGCGCACGTGGCCCGCCCATCGATGGAACAACGCCTTGATGAGATCGCGGCGTCCGCGCGCCAGACAGAATCGGCGGTCGCGACCTTTGCCTCACGTCGTGACGCGGGCGGCGCGGCGGCGGCGGCGGCGGTACAGGTCCAACCGCAATCGGCGGCCCGTATGGAGGAACAACCCGTGCTGGCACTCGGGCCGCAGCCCGGCGCCGGGCAGGAACCGCTTTCCACCGACGAATTCATCCGCGCGCTCAACTTTCCCGACAGCCCGAAGGACAAGGACGGGTTTCGCGCGCTGAAACGTGCGCTCGACGACCATGCCGCGGCCAAGCTGATCCGCGCAGCGCAGGACGCGCTGACGCTGCTCAGTCAGGACGGCATCTATATGGATGACCTGAAACCCGACCGTGCACGACCCGAACTGTGGCGGCGATTTGCGCAAGGCGAACGCGGGCGCGCCATCGCCGCTCTGGGCGGAGTCCGCGACCGGACCTCGCTTGCGCTGACTGCCGGACGCATGCGTCAGGACACGATCTTCCGAGATGCCGCGCATCACTTCCTGCGCCAGTTCGACAAGGCATTCGCCGATTTCGAAAAGATCGCCACGGATCAGGAGATCGTCAATCTCGCGGAAACCCGGACCGCGCGGGCTTTCATGCTGTTCGGGCGGGTGACCGGGATCTTCGCCTGACCGCGCGCCCCTCAGGTTCCGCTATCCGGCGACATGCCCTTCTGGACCAGCAGCACACCGGAATTGTTGTCCGGGTCACCGTCTTCATGAATTTTCGTCTGAACACCGGGTAATGTCGCGAAGGCTGCCTTGATCCGGTTTGGAAAGAA
>JAUIDM010000474.1 GCA_030428915.1 Alphaproteobacteria bacterium
ATCGGTTTCCTTGGCTCAAGCCGGGGGGCGCTGCCCCCGGACCCCCCGGAGTATTTCCGGACAGAAAGGTATGGATCAGGTCCCGAACGCGCCGGGGCCTCTGAGTTTCGCGTGGCGGTTGACGTCCTTGTAGAGAAGGTAACGGAAGGGGCCGGGACCTGCGGCATAGCAAGCCTGCGGGCAGTAGGCGCGAAGCCACATGAAATCGCCCGCCTCCACCTCGACCCAGTCGCGGTTGAGCTTGTAGACTGCCTTGCCCTCCAGCACGTAAAGCCCGTGTTCCATGACATGGGTTTCCTCGAACGGGATCACGCCGCCAGGCTGGAAGGTCACGATGTTGACATGCATGTCATGGGCGATGTCGTCGGGATCGACGAAGCGGGTCGTTGCCCAGCGTCCATCAGTGTCCGGCATCGCCACCGGTTTCACCGCTTTGTCAGAGGTTACGAAGGGTTTCGGCGCGGCAATGCCGGGCGCATGTTCGTAGAGCTTGCGTACCCAGTGGAACCGCGCCTTGTGATCGCTTTCGTTCCGTAGCTTCCAGTCGCAGCCGGGCGGGATATAGGCATAGCCGCCGGAGACGAGATCATGGTCCTGACCGCCAAGCGACAGTCGGAACCCGCCCTCGGTGACGAAGAGAACGCCCTCGGCCCCCGGATCAGGTTCAGGCCGGTCAGATCCGCCGCCCGGGCCGACCTCCATCACGTATTGACTGAACGTTTCCGCAAAGCCCGACATCGGCCGGGCGATGAGCCAGAGGCGGGTATTGGTCCAGCCCGGCAGGTTCGACGTGACGATATCTGAAAAGCAGCCCTTCGGGATCACGCAATAGGCTTCGGTAAAGACGGCGCGGCCCGTCATAAGCTGGGTCTGGCGCGGCAGACCGCCTTCAGGGGCATAGTATTGGCTCATCGGGGCAGCATGTCCTTCAGCCGCAATTCGGCGATGCGTTCGACTTGACGGCAGGCCTCGTCGAACTCGGTTTCATTGTCCTGTTCCAGTCGGCGGCGGAAGGCATCGAGGATGGAGGCCTTGGTATTGTCGCGGACCGCGATGATGAAGGGAAAGCCATGGCGGGCCGTGTAGGCGTTGTTCAACTCGGTGAATTCGATCCGTTCTGCATCGGTCAGCGCATCGAGCCCCACGCTCGCCTGTTCGGCCGTGGATTCCGCTGTCAGCCGCTTGGCCGCGGCAAGCTTGCCCGCAAGGTCGGGATGCGCCGTCAGGACGCCAAGCCGTTCGGCGCGGCTCGCCGAGCGGAACATGCGCGTGAGCGCGCTATGCAGCCCCGTCGCCGTGTCGTGCGCCGGGCCCAACTCCAGCGCCCAGGCGCGGTCGGCGATCCAGGGCGAATGTTCGAATACCCCGCCGAAGCGGGCGGTGAACGTGGCCTTGTCCATACAGCTCGGTCGGTCGTGGCGCATCGGCGGATGGGTCGCGGCCCAGTGCCGGGCAATGTCGATGCGGCGCGGAAACCACACGCCCTCATGCCCTTTTGCATAGTCAAGAAAGCGCTTGAGGCCGGCGATCTTTCCCGGCCGCCCGATCAAGCGGCAATGCAGGCCAACAGACATCATCTTCGCGGCCCCGGCTTCACCTTCAGCATAGAGCGTGTCGAAGGCGTCCTTGAGGTATTGGAAGAACTGCTCCCCGGTGATGTAGCCAGGCGCGGTGGCGAAGCGCATGTCATTGGCTTCCAGAGTATAGGGGATGACAAGTTGATCGCGGTCTCCGACCTCAAGCCAGTAGGGCAGATCGTCGTCATAAGTGTCGGAGATCCAGTCGAAGCCCTCTTCGGCAGTGAGCCGGATCGTGTTGACCGAACAGCGCCCTGTATACCAGCCGGTCGGGCGTTCGCCCGTCACCTCGGTATGCAGGCGGACCGCCTCGGCGATCTGGCGGCGCTCCTCTTCCTCGGCCATGTCCTTGTATTCGACCCATTTCAGGCCGTGGGACGCAATTTCCCACCCCGCCGATTTCATTGCGGCGACCTGTTCCGGTGAGCGGGCAAGCGCGGTGGCCACGCCATAGATTGTGACCGGAATGTCCATTCCGGTGAATAGGCGATGCAGCCGCCAGAACCCGGCCCGCGCGCCATATTCGTAGATCGATTCCATGTTCCAGTGGCGCCGACCGGGCCACATGGCGGCACCGGGAATGTCCGAGAGGAAAGCCTCGGAGGCCTCGTCGCCGTGCAGAATACAGTTCTCGCCCCCCTCTTCGTAGTTCAGCACCATAGAGACGGCGATCCTTGCACCGCCCGGCCATTTGGCATCGGGGGGCGTCGGTCCGTGGCCGGACATATCGCGGGGATAACGGTTCATCTGTCAGATTCCCAAAAACTGACCCGAACCTAGCCGCATGGCCGCTGCAAGATTATCAATTAAAACCCGAAAGACCTTTTCGGGTTCGAGGACATCGCCGAGCCGTCCGCCTATGACGACAGGCGACGTCACGCGCTTCTCGGCAAAACCCCGATCCGGTTCGGTACTTTTCGTCTCGCACCGCCGTGCGCCACAATTCCCTTCACGCCTGGGCCATCCGACCGATCTCGGATGCCGCGCCACCGTCAGAGGTCGCGGAAATAGGGATCAACCGTCCAGTAGCAGGCAATATCGGCCGCCTTGCCGCGC
>JAUIDM010000076.1 GCA_030428915.1 Alphaproteobacteria bacterium
ACCGTCTGGGCTGAGCATTCAACCGGCAACAGGCAGCGCGCGGCGTCTGCGCTCCTCCCGGATAACGCTCAGCGAATAAAGCGCGAGCGCCGCCCAGATCATCGGAAAGGCGATCATGTGCCAGAGTGTCACCGGCTCGGCAAAAAGCAAGGCGGCCAATGCGAATTGCAGGGTCGGATTGAGGTACTGAACAAGGCCGACCGTGGCCATGCGGACCCGCTTCATCGCGTAGGAAAAGAGCATCAGCGGCCCGCCGGTGGCAACACCGGAAATGGCCAGAAGCAGGCTGTCCGCCCAGTTTCCGCCGAACGAACCGCCGGTGCCCCAATTCCCGGTGTGGAGGCCCCAGAGCCAAATGGCGGCAACGGGCGCCAGCATCGCGACTTCACCCGCGACGGAAACGACCGGGCCAGCCTCGATCCGCCGCTTCAGAAGGCCGTAAAGGCCAAACGTGACCGCGAGATAGAGCGAGATCCAAGGGGCGGCCCCTAGCCCGGCAGTCAGGACCAGAACGGCAAGGGCGGCGAGGCCGACGGCCAGCCACTGCGGGAGGGCAAGACCTTCACGGAAAATGACAAGTCCAATCAGCACTGCAACGAGCGGGAAGATGTAATAGCCGAGCGAGGCCTCCATCACCCGCCCGTTCTGGACCGACCAGATATAGCCGAACCAGTTGGCGGAGACGAGCAGGGCGGCCAGCGCCACAAGCCAGACGGCCCGGCTGCCGATCAGCCCCGGCAATAGCGCGAGCCTACCTTGAACGGCAAGGACAACAAGGAAGAACACCAACGACCAGAGTGTGCGATGGGCGAGAACCTCAAGCGGCGGAACATGGGCAAGCGCCTTGTAGAGAAGCGCCGAAAGCCCCCAGACAGTGCAGGCCAGTACCATGGCGGCAATGCCTTTCGCCGCATCGTTCACGCGCCGATCTCCACCAGTGTGATTTCAGGCACGACGCCAAACCGCACCGGAAGGATGGAACAGCCGATGCCGCCCGAAACGATCAGGTCACGATTGCCTTCGCGCACATGACCATAGGCAAAGCGGTTGCCGAACTTCGACGGCACGATCGGCGAGTAGCCGAAGAGCCGCACCTGCCCGCCATGGGTATGGCCCGAAAGCGTCAGGCAGAAGCGGTCGGGGACATCGGGGAAGATGTCCGGTTCATGCGCCAGAAGGATCGCAGGCGCGTCGTCGGTGATCTGCGCTTCCGTTGCCGGCAGGTCGTCGAGCCCGCGAAACACCATGTCGCCGATGCCGATGGCCAGTTGGTCATCGAGTCCTGCCAGCCAGAACGGGCCGGAAGCCGCCCCCTCGCCCAGCCGGATCGCCGCGTTTTGCATCACCGGCACGCCCTCGGCGCGCAAAAGCTCTGCAATCCGGTTCGGGCCCCCACCCCGCGCCTGCGCGGCCCGGTCGTGCCACCAGTCGTGATTGCCGAGGATGGCGTAGCGGCCCATCGGCGCGGAAAGTCCGGCCAGCACCTTGGCCGTATCCTCCATCGACACCTTTGCCGTGATGAAGCGATGCCCTGCCTCCAGATCGCCGAGGATGACGATCAGATCGGCCCCGAGCGCATTGGTGCGCGTCACGATCCGCTTCAGCCGGCCAAGGGTGACAAAGGGTTCGCCCATGTGAATGTCCGCCAGAACCGCGATCTTCAGCGGTCCACCGGTCCAGTTCGGCGGCCGGATGCGCTGCCGCTTCACGCGCAGGCGCAAAGCGGGTTCGATGAAGAAACCGTAGGCCGTCGTGAAAAGGCCTGCCAGGAACACACCCAGCAGGCCCTTCAGTATTCCGCGCCGTGTGATCACGTCAGAGGCGCGAGGCGACGTTTTCCCAGTTCACGAGCTTGTCGAGGAAGTTCGTGAGGTAGGCGGGGCGCTTGTTGCGGAAGTCGATGTAGTAGCTGTGCTCCCACACGTCGCAGCCCAGAAGCGCGGTCTGACCGAAGCAGAGCGGATTCACGCCGTTTTCGGTCTTGGTGACCTTCAGGCTGCCATCCTTGTCCTTGACGAGCCAGCACCAGCCCGAGCCGAACTGACCGGCGCCCGCGGCGGCGAAATCTTCCTTGAACTTGTCGACCGAGCCGAAGCTTTCGGTGATCGCCTTTTCCAGTTCGCCCGGCATCTTGTCGCCCTTGGGCCCCATCATCTCCCAGAACTGCATGTGGTTCCAGTGCTGCGAGGCGTTGTTAAATATACCGTTCTGGGCGACCGCGCCCGACTGATAGGTGCCGGTGACGATGTCTTCGAGCGACTTGCCCTCCCACTCGGTCCCGGCAATCAGCTTGTTGCCGTTGTCGACATAGGCCTTGTGGTGCAGGTCGTGGTGATATTCGAGGGTTTCCTTCGACATGCCAAGCGAGGCCAGCGCATCGTGGGCATAGGGAAGGTCGGGAAGGGTGAAGGCCATGATCGGATTCCTTTCGCGCTTAGAGAAGGCTCAACCCGTATAAGCGTCTTCAGGTTCCGAAGGTCAAGGGCGGGACGGCATTCAGAAGCGGAAAGCATCCGCACAGGGCCTGCATCCGGCCATTTCGCTGCAGATCCGGAAACGGTATTGAGCCTGCCGCATCAGATGCTAACCTCTCCGAATGGTGCAATTGTATGCAACGCGGTTCCTGTACCTGTGCCTCGCCTTGGCGGTCGTGGTGCAGTTCGCGATGCCGATGGCTGCGTCAGAAGGGCCGCCGTGCCACACCTCGGACCTGTCCGTGACGTCCGCCGATATGTCCGCCCCGTCCTGTCCAGAAAAGGCGCCCGTCTGTTCGGGCAAGGGATGCCTGAGCCACGTCTCCGCCCTTCCAACCACGGGTCCACATGTGCCCGCCGCGTGCCAGATTGGCGTCCCGGCCACCGGGTGCGGCGTGGCCGTGCTCCACCCGATGCAGATCGCGCGTAATCTGATGCGTCCTCCGAACGCGTGATGTCCGGGTGTCCGGCGCGTCCGGGCAAACCGACATCAAACATCATGGCCGGTTTCGCATGTTCCGGCCGCGCTAAAATCATGAGGACACAATGAACAAGACAACACTCGCCGTCATCGCGCTCGCCGCTCTTGCTGGCGCAGGTTATGCCGTTCTGCGGCCCGGTCAGGACGCCGCACCTGATGTGCAAAGCTCAACTACCCGCCCCTCGTCCAACGCCCAGGGCGCGCCGATGGTCGAGGTCAAGACAGTAGCTTTTACGGGCAACGAGCCGCTTGGCGAAACCGCTTTCAACGCCAAATGCGCAGAGTGTCACGGCGTGAACGCTGCAGGCCGGAACGGGATGGGGCCGCCGTTGATCCACAAGATTTACGAGCCCGGTCATCACGGTGATCAGGCCTTTCTGCTTGCCGCACAAAACGGTGTCAGGGCCCATCACTGGCCGTTCGGAGATATGCCGCCGGTCGAAGGTCTGACGGTGGCGGATGTGGGCAATATCGTTGCCTATATCCGCGCCCTGCAACGTGCGAACGGAATCGAGTGAATAGAACGGAAACGGGGGGCGATCCGCCCCCCGCACCCCCCTGAGGGTATTTTTGCAATGAAGAAGCTCAGGCCGGGAAGACCTCTCCGCCCTTGCGTGCGGAGACCTCGAGAAGCCCCATGACGTAGCCCGCGACCGAGCGGAAGGAAACGAGGGTGAACTCGTCCGCGCCCGATTTCCAGAAGGCGGCGGCGACCTGTGCAGCACGTGTGCGGCGAATCTCGCCCTCTTCCAGCGTCCCGAAATCGACCGGGCAGAGTTTCATCAACGCTTCCGGGGCCTTCGCGCCCTTGATCGTGAAGACCGACCGGGCGTCCGACACATCGGCGACGAGGTGATGATCGCCCGCGAGCGCCTTTTCAAGCGCCTCGACGGTGGCCACGGTATCGGCATAGGGCACGAGGATCAGAAGCTCGTCCGGCGACATCCAGGCCGCGCCCTTGTCACCGTTCAGTTCGATCCGGCGCGCGGCCGGCACCGCGGTGCCGGTCGCGGCCTTCACGGCCTTCTTCATCTTCGCAGACGTAAGATCGCCGCGCAGGGTGATCATGCCGCGCAGGCCGGCTTCGGCCACATCGACGAAACCCGTGTGAGAGACGCCGCCCAATGCACTGACAGCCTTAGACATTCTGCTTCTCCCCTTCCTTGTCGTAGAACACCGGATCGACGATCCGCGCCTTGACTACCTTGCCATCGTCGACCGGAAACTCGATCACTTCGCCCATCCGGTCGGGCCCGTGTTTCACAAGGCCCATCGCGATGCCCTTGTCGAGCGTCGGCGAGTAGTAGGTAGAGGTGACACGCCCCTGAACATTGCGCTGGCCGTTGGCATTGTGCCCGTCGGCGACCGCATAGGCACCATCGGGGATCACGCCGCCATCGAGCGTCTCAAGGCCGACGAGCTTCCAGCGCTCGGGGCTGGCCATGAAGGACCGCTCCTGCGCGCGTTTGCCGAGGTAGTCCTCTTTCTTCTTCGAGATCGCCCATTGCAGGTTCAGGTCCTGCGGGATCACCGTGCCGTCGGTTTCATCGCCGATCATGATGAAGCCCTTCTCGGCCCGCATGATATGCATCGCCTCGGTGCCATAGGGCATCACGCCGAATTCCTCACCCGCCGTAATCAGCGCATCCCAGAAGGCGCGGCCTTCGGAAGCCGGAACCGCGACTTCGAAGCTGAGTTCACCGGAGAACGAAATCCGGTGCACCCGCGCGCGGAACCCGCCGAGCGTGCCCTCGCGCCATTCCATGAAGGGCAGCGCCTCTTTCGTCAGGTCCATTCCGCCGAGTTTATCCAAAAGTTTCCGAGCGTTAGGGCCTGCAATTGCCACCTGGGCGTACTCTTCGGTCACGTTCGCGGTATAGACTTTCCAGTCCCACCATTCGCATTGCAGCCAGTCTTCCATCCAGCCATGGATACGGTCCGCGCCGCCGGTGGTGGTGTGGCAAAGCCAGGTATCCTCGGTCAGGCGCACGACGACGCCGTCATCCGACAGGAACCCGTTTTCGTTGCACATCAGGCCATAGCGGCATTTGCCTACCGGCAGGGTCGACATCATGTTCGTGTAGAGCATGTCGAGGAACTTGCCCGCATCCGGCCCCTTCACGAGGATCTTGCCGAGCGTCGAGGCGTCGAGCAGACCGACCGAGTTCCGCACCTGCCGGATCTCGCGGTTGACCGCATCGTGGACGCCCTCACCGGTGCGCAGGAAGCAATAGGGGCGGCGCCAGTGGCCGACCGGCTCCCAATGCGCGCCGTGCGTCTCGTGCCAGTCATGCATCGGCGTCTTGCGCAGCGGCTGGAAGATCTCGCCCCGCGCCTCGCCCGCGATCGCGCCCATGGAGATGGGGGTATAGGGCGGGCGGAACGTGGTCGTGCCAGTCGCCGGGATCGCCTGATTGAGCGAATCCGACAGGATCGCGAGGCCGTTGATGTTGGAGATCTTGCCCTGATCCGTCGCCATGCCGAGCGTCGTGTAGCGCTTGGCGTGCTCGACACTCTCATAGCCTTCGCGCGCCGCGAGCTGCACGTCGGAAACCTTCACGTCGTTCTGGGGGTCAAGCCACATCTTGAAGCGCAGCGCGGGACCCGCGCCCTGCGGCATGATCCAGACCGGCATGATCGGCGCCTCGGTGGCGCAGACCGCGCCCGGAGCGGCGCCCTTGCCGCCCACGGCCTTGTGAGCGTCCTCCAGTACATCGGCCGCCGCGAGGTGACCGTTCGCAGATCCGATCGCCGTGACCATCGCCTCACCATCCGCGCCGGTGGCCGGGCGGTTCGGGTCGGGTCGGAACATCGCCTGTGCGTCGTCCCAGTTCAGCTTGCCGCCGCAATGGGACCAGAGGTGAACGACCGGCGACCAGCCGCCCGACATCGCGACCGCGTCGCAGGCGATGGTTTCCAGTTCGGCGCCCTCGCCTGCCTGAAGACAGACGGAAACCCCGCTCACGCGCTTGCCGCCCTTGACCTTGGCAATGCCCTTGCCCTCGAGCACTTTGACACCACGTGCGCGCACCGCTTCGGGCAGTTCGCCCTTGGCCGAGGGGCGCGCGTCGATGACCGCCGGAACCGAAAGGCCCGCGTCGAGAAGTGTCAGCGCCGTGCGGTAGGCGTCGTCATTATTGGTGACGATGACGGTGCGGTCGCCGGGGCTGACGGCCCAGTTGACGACATAGTCGCGCACGGCCGAGGCGAGCATCACGCCCGGAATGTCGTTGCCCGCGAAGCTCAAGGGGCGTTCGATCGCGCCCGTCGCGGTGACGATGTGACCGGCGCGCATCCGCCACAGACGATGGCGCGGACGACCGTCGCCTGGCGTATGGTCGGCGATGCGTTCGTACATCAGGAGGTAGCCGTGGTCGTAGAGACCGGAGGCCATTGTACGCGGGCGGAGTGTTACATTCTCCATCGCTTCAAGGGCTTGGATCGCATTCTTGACCCATGCATCCGCATCCTGGCCTTCGATCTGCACGCCGTCAACGACGGCGCGGCCACCCCAATGGGCGGTCTGTTCGATCAGCCAGACGCGCTTGCCTTGCTTGCCTGCGGCCAGAGCGGCGGCAAGACCGGCGATGCCGCCACCGACAATCACCAGATCAGCGAAGGCATAGGCGTGTTCATAGCGGTCCTCGTCACGATGCGTGGGCACCTTGCCGAGGCCGGCCGACTGGCGGATGAAGGGCTCAAAGACGTGCTTCCACGCGAAACGCGGGAACATGAAGGTCTTGTAGTAGAAGCCCGCCGGCAGGAAGCGATAGAACTTGTCGTTGATCGCACCCACATCGAATTCAAGGCTCGGCCAGTGGTTCTGGCTGGCCGTGATGGCGCCGTCAAAAAGCTCTGTCGTGGTGGTGCGCTGGTTCGGCTCGAACCGCCCGCCCTCACCGAGACCCACCAGAGCGTTCGGTTCCTCGGCGCCCGAGGACATGATGCCGCGCGGGCGGTGGTATTTGAACGAGCGGCCGACCAGCATCTGGTCAGCACCGAGAAGCGCCGAGGCCAGCGTATCGCCCGCGTAACCTTGCATCTTCTTGCCGTTGAAGGTGAAGGACATGGCCTTCGAGCGGTCGATCAGGCGGCCGCCTTTCTGAAGACGCGTGCTCATTTGTAACCCTCCCAATCGGCGCGTTTCGCCTTGATCCTGGCCTGAAGGTCGGCAGGCGGTTCCTTGGTCTGCGCGCTGTACGTGCCGAAGACTTCCAGCGTCGCGGTGCAGCGCGCGGCAAGGAACCACTTGCCGCAGCCATAGGCATGACGCCAGCGTTCGAAATGCACGCCCCGCGGGTTCTTGCGCATGAACATGTAGCTGTCGAACTCTTCGTCACTCGAGCCCGGCCCGTAGCGCTTCAGATGCGCCTCGCCACCGGCCTGCAACTCCGTCTCATCGGCCTTCACGCCGCAATAGGGGCATTCAAGGGTCAGCATGTCATGGTCCTTTCGGAAGCCGGCCGGGGGCGCTGCCCCCGGACCCCCGGGATATTTGTGCCAAATGGAAGGGACATCAGTGCGCCACCCCGGCGGCGACGCTTTCGTCGATGAACTTGCCTTCGCGGAAGCGGTACATGGAAAACTCCTCGGCCAAGGGCGAAGACCCCCGCGCCATCAGTTCCGCCATGGCCCAGCCCGAGCCCGGGATCGCCTTGAAGCCGCCGGTGCCCCAGCCGCAATTGACGAAGATGCCGTCCACGGGCGTCTTCGAGATGAGCGGCGAGCGGTCGCCGGTCATGTCGACGATCCCGCCCCATTGCCGCAGGTTCTTCAAGCGGCTGATCATCGGGAAGGTCTCGACCAGCGCCCGCACGGTTTCCTCGATATGGTGGAACGACCCACGCTGGGTGTAGTTGTTGAACCCGTCGGTACCGCCGCCGATCACCATCTCGCCCTTGTCGGACTGGCTCATGTAGCCGTGCACGGTGTTGGCCATAACGACCACGTCCATGCAGGGCTTGATCGGCTCGGAGACGAGCGCCTGAAGGGCGAGCGATTCAATCGGCAGACGGAAGCCCGCCATCTCGGCCAGAACGGAGGAATGGCCAGCCACGACCATGCCCAGCTTGTCGCAGTCGATGGCGCCCTTGGTCGTGTCGATGCCGACCACCTTTCCGCCTTCGGTCCGAACGCCCGTCACTTCGCATTTCTGGATCACGTCCATGCCCATCGCCGAACAGGCGCGGGCATAGCCCCAGGCCACGGCATCATGGCGCGCGGTGCCGCCCCGCGCCTGGTAGAGCGCGCCGAGGATCGGGTAACGGGGGCCGTCGATATTGATGATCGGCACCAGTTCCTTCACCCGCTGGGGCGAGATCCATTCGGTCGCGACACCTTGCAGGTTGTTGGCATAGACGGTGCGCTTGTAGCCCCGCACCTCATGCTCGGTCTGGCCCAGCATCAGAAGGCCGCGGGGTGAGAACATGACGTTGTAGTTCAGGTCCTGGGACATCGTCTCGTAAAGCGAGCGCGCCTTTTCATAGATCGCGGCCGAGGGGTCCTGCAGGTAGTTGGAGCGGATGATCGTGGTGTTGCGACCGGTATTGCCGCCGCCGAGCCAGCCCTTCTCGATGATCGCGACATTGGTGATGCCGAAGTTCTTGCCAAGGTAATAGGCCGAGGCAAGGCCATGGCCGCCGGCGCCGACGATGATCACATCGTATTTCTTCTTGGGCTCGGGGGAGCCCCAGGCGCGTTCCCAGCCAAGGTGATAGTTCATCGCCTCACGTGCGACGGCAAAAGCCGAATAACGTTTGAACCCCATGCGAATCCCCTTTCCGGCGCGGTGACACCTCTGGGCGGCTTGATGGATCGCGGGGGCGAAATCAACACTCATCCAAGCGTCGCATTTCAGCAAAATGCGACATTCGCCCCGGTATGCGGCATCGCGCCCCGCCCTCGCGGGGGTCTTTACCCTTTCAGACGGGCGCTGAAGGGCTTAGATGAAGCCAAACAAGGGGGCTTCATGCTGTTCTGGATCGTCTCGCTCGGTTTCGCCGTTGCCATCGCGGCGCTTCTCCTGCGTGCTTTTTTCAGTGGCGGTGGGCGTACCGCGAATGCCGATCTGCAAGTCTATCGCGACCAGCTGGCCGAGGTGGACCGCGACGCCGAACGGGGCGTGATCGATGCGGGCGAGGCAGAGCGCGCCCGGATCGAGATTTCGCGGCGAATCCTGGAGGCTGACCGCGCGGGCGGGACGAGCGATGCGCAGGGGCGCGGCGGCCTGATTTTTCCGGCGGCTCTGATCGGTGCCGCCGTCGCCGGGGCGGCGGGGCTCTATCTGCATCTTGGCGCGCCGGGTTATCCCGACCTGCCCATTGCGGAGCGCATTGCCCGCGCCGAAGTCTTCAAGGCCGACCGACCGTCGCAAGCCGAGGCCGAGGCGCAGACCACCCTGCCGCCGGCGTCCGAACCGGATGCGGCCTATGCGGAGCTGATCGCCAGGCTGCGCACGGCAGTGGCCGAAAATCCCGACGATCCGATGGGTCAACGCCTGCTGGCCCGGAACGAGGCGGGACTTGGCAACTACGCTGCAGCGGCCAAGGCGCAGCGCAAGCTGATCGAACTTTTGGGCACTGAGGCCACCGCCAGCGACTACGCAACGCTTGCCGACATCTATGTCTTGGCTACCGCCGGCTACGTCTCGCCCGAGGCCGAGGCGGCGCTGAAGGCCGCACTGGAACGCGACCCGACGAATGGCACCGCACGTTTCTATTCGGGGTTGATGTGGGCGCAGACAGGCCGGCCGGACCGTGCCTTCGGTTTCTGGCGTGCATTGCTTGAGGAAGGACCGGAAGAGGCACCGTGGATCGGCCCCATCCGCGCCCAGATCGACCTCGTCGCCCGCGCCGCAGGGGTCGACTACACGCCGCCCGCTGCGACCGGGCCCGATGCAGCCGATATCGCGGCCGCGTCCGAAATGAGCGCCGAGGAGCGGCAGGCGATGATCAGGGGCATGGTCGAGGGGCTGGCCGAGCGGCTGGCCACCGAAGGCGGTCCGGCCGAGGACTGGGCGCGGCTCATCTCCTCACTCGCCGTTCTGGGCGAGGCGGAACGGGCAAAAGCGATCTGGGCGGACGCGCAGGGCGTCTTCTCGGATCACCCCGACGAGCTTGCAAAGGTCCGAGCGGCAGCGGCTCAGGCGGGCATTGCGGAATGATCTGCGAAGCGATGGAGGATTTCGCCGCCGCCTTGCCCCTTGACCGGGCGTTGGTGGGACTCGACCTTGGGACCAAGACCATCGGCGTCGCGGTGTCTGACCGGCGGCTGTCGGTCGCCACGCCTTTGGAGACGATCAAGCGGACGAAATTCACCGCCGATGCGACCGCCCTTCTGGAGATCTGCGCCAAGCGCGAAATCGGTGGCATCGTGCTCGGCCTGCCGCGCAATATGGACGGAACCGAGGGCCCGCGCTGCCAGTCGACCCGCGCCTTTGCCCGCAATCTGGCGCGGCTGACCGAGTTGCCCCTCAGCTTCTGGGACGAGCGCCTGTCGACGGTTGCCGCCGAACGGGCGCTACTTGAGGCGGATACGACACGCAAGCGTCGCTCGGAGGTGATCGACCATGTCGCGGCGGGGTATATCCTGCAAGGGGCGCTCGATCGGATCGGGCATATGAGGCGGGCGACATGAGCGACGAGGTCTGGAAACGGCAGGAGGTGGACAGCCCCTGCATCAAGATCTGCACGATCCATCCGGCCGAACGGCTGTGTGTCGGTTGCCTGCGCTCCATCGACGAGATCGCCGGCTGGGGCCGGATGAGCCCCGAGGAGCGGCGCGCGATCATGGCCGAACTGCCCGGCCGCGCACCGCGGCTGCGCCAGCGCCGCGGCGGCCGCGCGGCGCGCACAGGGGCCGGTTCCTGAACCAGCCCTAGCGTGGGAAGGACAGGTTTGGTGCGGTGATCTCCACGATTGCCGGGCCTTCGTTCTTTCGCAGGGTCCGGACAGCACCGCCGATGGCCCCTTCATCGAACGCGACCCGGCTGAAGGGAACGCCGCAGGACTGCGCGACCAGTTCGAAATCGGGTGGCGTCGGGTCGCAGCCCACGACTGAAACGCCCGCGGCCTGCATCGATGTGGCAATCTCCTGATATCCGTGATTGTTGAATATCACGAACGTGATCGGCAGCTTTTCATCCACTGCGCACATCAGTTCGGGCAGGCTGAACTGCGCCCCTCCATCTCCGGTGATGCAGAGAACCGGGGTGCCCTTTGCAGCCATCGCCGCCCCGACCGCCGCCGGGATGGCGTATCCCAGCGCCCCGAATCCCGTGGCGGCATTGAACCAGCCACCGGGCCGGTCGTGATCGTAATAAAGGTTGCCGGCATAAATCGGTTGGGCCGAGTCCCCGACCATGGTGGCGCCAGGCACGGCGTCACGCATGACAGCGAGCACCTCGCTCAGCGACCGCATCTCCGGCCCGATCTCTTCCCACGCCCGTTTGCGGGCCCGCTCGGCACGGGCTGCACCGCCGCGTTTCCCATCCGTGCGGTCGACCGCGCCGGCCAGAACAGCCAAAACCGCACCGGCATCCGCCCGGATCGCCAGATCTGCAGGACGGCGGGCGAGTTGTTCGGCACAAATGTCGATCCGGATCAAGCCCTGCATCGCCGGCATCGTACCGGTGCCGTACATGTCAAAGTCGGTCGGCCCAAGCTCCGTACCCAAAGCAAGCACGGTATCAGCCTCGGCGATGAGGTCGCGCACGGCCGTGAGACTGGGGCTGGCGGGAATGCCGAGCGGGTGGCCGAACATGACCCCGCGCGCATTCACCGTCTGCACGACCGGCGCATCGAGGCGCTCGGCCAATGCGCGGACCGATCCGTGATGCGAACGTGCGCCGCCACCAACGAGGATGACCGGGGCCTGCGACCGATTCAGCATCGCTGCCGCCTGTGCGACCGGCCCGGGCTCCAACGGCACGTTGGGCAGTGGTCTGGCGGACGGCAGCGGTTGCGCGGCAAGCCCGGCCACGTCCAGCGGTATTTCGATATGCACAGGCCCCGGGCGGGCGCCCAGCATTGCCGCGAAGGCGCGGTCGAGTGCATCGCCGAGTTGCCCCGGCTCTTCGATACGCTCGGACATTAGCGCGACCGTCCGCATCATGGCGCGCTGGTCGGGCAGTTCATGGAGATGGCCCAGTCCCCGCCCAAGGCTCGCCCGCGCATTCACGCCCGATACCACCAGCATCGGCACGGAATCGGCCCGCGCCTGTCCCATCGCGGTGAGCGTATTGGTCACGCCGGGACCGGTTATGACAAAGGCCACACCGGGACGCCCGGACACACGGGCATAGCCGTCGGCCATGAAGCCCGCGCCCTGTTCGTGGCGCGGCGTGACATGGCGGATGCCGGACGCGGCAAGCCCGCGATACAGTTCCACCGTGTGAACGCCGGGAATGCCAAAGATGCAGTCCACGCCACGCGCTGCAAGTCCGGCGACAAGCGCCTCGGCGATACTGGTCATGCGATTTCTTCCTGAAATTGCCTGGCATGGGCGATGATCCGATCGCAGGCCCTGTCAAAGTCCGCGTCGCCGACCGTCAGCGCGACGCGAACCCAGGTGTCGAGTGTCGTGCCGAATGACGATCCCGGCATGACCGCAACCCGTTCATGCTCCAACAGATGCAGCGCATAGTCCCGACCGTTCATTCCGGTCGCGGCGACGTCGATCATTGCGAACATCCCGGCCTGCGGGCGGTGCACGGTCAGGGGAGTATCGCGCGACAGGCGGTCATAAAGGCGCCCGGCCCTCTCGGCGAACCTGCGGCGCATGCCGGGCGAAACCACAGATCCCTGCTGGATTGCCAGTTCGGTCATGTCGGCAATGAAGGGTTGATTGCCGAACAGCATGGCCTCAGACAGGGGCAGCAGCGCGTCTGCAAAGGCCTCTGGCCCGACCGACCAGCCGCTGCGAAATCCCGGCGCCGCGTGGGATTTGGAGATCGACGACACGACGATGACCCGGTCGGCCAGTTCCGGCACAAAGAGCGGCGAGGCGAATTCCGTACCGTCGAAGCAAAGATCCTCGTAGACTTCATCCGAGACGATCCAGAGATCGTGCTCAATGGCAAGATGGCCGATGGCGGCGATATCATCCGGTGTCAGAACGGCCCCCGTGGGATTGTGCGGCGTCGTCAGAAGGATCGCGCTGCTCTGGGGCGTGATGCGGGCTGCGATATCTTCCGCCGCGATGCGAAATCCATTTTCGGGCCGCAGGGGGACCGGCACCATCCCGGCGCCCGTTGCGCGGATCACGCCTTCATAGGTGGCGTACATCGGATCGCCCACCAGTACCTCGCTGCCCGCCTCGGCCACGCCCATCAGAACGGCGAAAAGCGCCGTCTGTGTGCCCGGGAAACACAGAACCTGACCTGGAGAGACCGGACGCCCCGCGCGACGTGAATAGCGTTCGGCCAGTGCGGCGCGCAAACCGGCCTCGCCACGACCATTGGAATAGGCCGTTCTTCCCCGGCGCATCGCATCCGTGGCCGCGTCGATCAGGCTGGCGGGTGTCGGCACATCTGGTTCGCCGATCGTCATCTCGATGATCTCGTGCCCCTCAGCCGCCAGATCACGGGCCCTTTGGAAGATTTCCCACTTGGCCCCGCCCAGACCGGCCAGCCGCCGGGTGATGTCCGTCTGTCTCATGGCTCTATCCCCGCCAACGTTAACTCCAGCCCGACGATCGCGCTGACCGCCTTCAGGCCGATTTCGGGCAACTCGCCCGCCGCGAACGCGTCGGGCAATGCACCGCCCTCCATCCACAACCCGTCCATCACCGCGTTGCTGGCGATTGCGAGCCGCCGCAACTCCCCTGCGCCCGGGTCGGTGCCTGCCGCGCGCAGAGCGGCGCCGATCAAAGCCTCCAGCCGGTCGCGGAAGTCCTGGTACGTGCTTTCGTGAATGGCGCGCATGCGCGTGTCTTCCCGCACCTTGTTGATGAAGCCGGCCCAGAGCGTAACGGCACCGGAATCCAGCACCGGCGGTGTCAGGCCGGCGGCAACGAAACCGGCAAGCCGTGCCCGCGCCGTCCCCCCGGCCCGTCCCGCGCCCTCGGCCGTCATCTCC
>JAUIDM010000077.1 GCA_030428915.1 Alphaproteobacteria bacterium
GTGTTTCATGCCCGCCTCGCCGCCCGCGACCCGGTAGGTCTCGAAAAGCCCCATCTGGCCCCAGCGCAGGCCGAAGCCCATGCGGATTGCCTCGTCGATTTCCTCGGTCGTGGCGATCCCGTCCTTCACGAGCCAGAGCGCCTCGCGCCAGACCGCTTCAAGGAAGCGGTCGGCGATATGGGCGTCGATTTCCTTCCTGACATGCAAGGGGAACATGCCGATCTCGCGCAGGATTTCCTTTGCGTTTTCAATGATTTTCGCATCGGATTTCGCGCTTGGCACGACTTCGGCCAGCGGCAGGAGATAGACCGGGTTGAACGGGTGGGCCACGAAGATAGTGGACGGATCCGCGGCGTTCTGTTGCAGTTCCGATGGCTTGAAGCCGGAGGTGGAGGAGCCGATCGGAACACCATGGCTCGCCTGCTGGATCTGGGCGAAGACGCGGTGTTTCAAATCCAACCGTTCGGAGACGGATTCCTGAATGTAGTCAGTACCTTCCACCGCTTCGGTGATGCTGGAGGCGAAGCTCAACTTGCCTTCGGCGGGCATCGGCACGTCGGACAAGGCGGGCAGCGCCGCCCGCGCATTGGCAAGCACTTCACCGATCTTGCGTTCGGCCTCCGGATCCGGGTCAAAGACCGAAACATTCCAGCCATTGAGCAGGAACCGCGCGGCCCAGCCGCCGCCGATCACGCCCCCGCCGATGATACATGCCTTACGCGTCATTGGGTGGTCTTTCCTTCATTCGGGCCGGTCTGCCCTATGTCGGCAAAACGTCGGCAAAGTGTATGGCAAGTGAACCCGTCAGATTCACCGCTCAGCGCGCCCTCGGCGCCCGCTTGGTGAGTCCGAGCTTCGCCCGCACCTCCTCAGGCCCGATGACCCGCGAGCCCATATTCTCGATGATCGTGACCGCGCGTTCGACGAGTTGCGCGTTGGTCGCCAGTTGGCCCTTTCCGAGCCAGAGATTGTCCTCCAGCCCCACCCGCACGTTGCCGCCGGCAAGAACGCTCGCGGCGACATAGGCCATCTGGTCGCGCCCCAGAGAGAAGGCCGACCAGTTCCAGTCGGATGGCACGTTGTTGACCATCGCCATGAAGGTGTTGAGGTCGTTCGGCGCCCCCCAGGGCACGCCCATGCAGAGCTGCACCAGCGCGGGCGATTTCAGCACGCCCTCCTTCACCAGTTCCTTGGCGAACCACAGATGCCCGGTGTCGAAGGCTTCGATTTCCGGGCAGACGCCCAGATCGGTCATCATCTGGCCCATCGCGCGCAGCATGCCGGGCGTGTTGGTCATCACATAGTCGGCCTCGGCGAAGTTCATCGTGCCGCAGTCGAGCGTGCAAATCTCGGGCAAGCAGTTGGCGACATGTTCCATCCTGTTCGTCGCCCCGCCCATATCGGTGCCCGCCTGCAAGGGCAGCGGGTTTTCGACCGGGCCGAAGACCATGTCACCGCCCATCCCGGCCGTCAGGTTCAGCACCGCATCGACGGAGGCGTCGCGGATGCGCTCGGTCACTTCGCGGTAGAGCTTGGGGTCGCGGGAGGGTTTGCCGGTTTCGGGATCGCGAACGTGGCAGTGAACGATGGCGGCCCCGGCCTTCGCCGCGTCGATGGCGCTTTCGGCGATCTGCTGCGGTGAGCGCGGGACATGTGGGCTGCGGTCCTGGGTGCCGCCCGATCCGGTCACGGCGCAGGTGATGAAGACGTCCTTGTTCATGGAAAGCGGCATCGGGTTCCTCCTCGGTTGCACCGACTATACCCGGAGAGAGGGAGGTCATTTACCTAAAAGCGAAAGAATTCATGCACACAGCGAAGCGGCGGTTGTGATGCGCCGATCCGGCGTGGATCGCAGGGAATGTATTCGTTCATGCAACAATGGGTCTGCAATCCCGGTATTTTGACACGGTGATCCGCTTGATATGGTCGTTTCAGCCAAGTTTTCGGTGCAAGTATCGACTGTTACGATAAGGTGCGAGGGCTCGACTCGGGGATGCCGCCCCGGGACACGGGTGGGTGGGAATGCATTTCGGCTTTGGGAAAGTGGTTTTTCTGCGATGAAACGAATCTCCGTCGTCTCCCCCTGTTTTAATGAGGAGGACAATGTCGCGACATGCTACGAGGCAGTGAAGGCCATCTTCGATCGCGACCTGCCGGACTACGAGCGCGAGCATATCTTTGTCGACAACGCCTCTTCCGACCGCACCGTAGAGATTCTGCGCGAGATCGCGGCCAAGGACCCCACCGTCAAGGTCGTGGTGAATGCCCGGAATTTTGGCGTCTACAAATCGACGTTCAACGGTCTTCGCCACGCGACGGGCGATGCGACGCTTTGCATGCTGCCGGTCGATCTGCAGGACCCGCCCGAACATCTGCCGGAATTCGTGAAGCTGTGGGAAAGCGGCTATGACATCGTGGCCGGTGCGCGCTCCACCCGCGAGGAAGGGCTGGTGCTACGGTCGGCGCGCAAGGCGTTCTACCGCATCGTGAACTGGCTGTCGGAATTCGAGCTGTCGCCAGATGTGGGCGAGTTCCAGCTTGTCGACCGCAAGGTTCTGAAAGCGGTGCTGAGCCACAATGACCACTACCCCTATATCCGCGGCATCATCGCCTCGGTCGGGTTCAAGAAGGTGATCATTCCCTATACCTGGAAGGCGCGGAAGCGGGGCGTCAGCAAGCACAATCTGATGATGCTGATCGATCAGGCGCTGAACGCGATCTTTGCCTTCACAAAGGCGCCGATGCGGTTCTGCACCTTCGTCGGTTTCGGTATCGCGATCTTTTCGATCCTGTTCTCGATCTTCTCGATCTTCGCCTGGTTCATGGGCATCGGCGATGCTCCGCGCGGAACAACGACGATCATCGTCGCATTGTTCTTCCTGTCCGGAATCCAGTTATTGTTCATCGGCATGCTGGGCGAATACATCACGGCGATCCACAATCAGGTGCGGGGCGGGCCGACGGTTATCGAGAAGGAACTGATCAATATCGGGAACGAGGCGACTATGGACGAACCGGTGCGGCCGGGTGCGGTGACATCATTTCCCACACGCAAGGCATGATGCACGGGCAGGCTGTACGGTCGCGGTTCTGGGGCAATGTCGCGTCAGTCGCGGCACCTCTGTTGCTGGCTTCCGCCCTGTTCCTGCCGTGGGCGCGGGATCTGGCGCCGCTTGACCGTTGGGCGGTGTCGGTCCTGGCGGTGGCCTTGCTTGTCGCTGGCTTTTCGCTCAGGCGCGGGGCGTTGGCCTTCGGCATCCTCGCGTTCGCGCTCGTGACCGGCACGGGCGCGCAGTTGTATCTGACCGAGCCGCTGTGGTTCCCGACGCTCCGCCTTCGCCCGCAGGACGCCCGCGATGCGCTCATGCTGGCGGTGATCGCGGGCGAGGTTGCCGTGGCTGCGGCCATGCTTGGCCGGAGCGACATGCGGGCGCTTGCGGCCGATATCGCCGCGCGTTTCGGGGGGGGACGGGTCATTCTGTTCCTGTGCCTGACCTTCGCCTTCGTGGTGCCGGTCCTGAACTACATCGACCGGGGCGAAGGGGTGGCCTATGCCGCGCATGTCGTCGCGGGCGCGGTGCTGATCATCGTCCATATGGCCATTCTCGTGGCGATGTCGCAGGTGAAGAGTCCGGTAAGCGGGACCCACCGGATCTCTCCCGTCGTCCATGCGGCGGTTGCCCTGCTGGCGAGCCTTGCCCTGACATTCTTCGCCTTCGAGGCGATGCCGCATGTCGAGGATGAGGTGGCCTACCTCTTTCAGGCCCACACGTTGGCGGGAGGCGCTGTTTCTGTGCCCGCGCCCGAGGCCGGGGCCCTGCCCGGGCTCGACTATTACCTCCTGGAGGTGCGCGAGGGGCGCTGGTACTCGACCACCCTGCCCGGCTGGCCCGCAGCACTGGCAGTCGCGCTGACCCTAGGTCTGCCATGGCTTCTGAACCCGCTCCTGGCCGCATTGTCGGTCCTCCTGGCCCATGCCATCGCCAAGGCGAAGGCGGGGCGCGACGTGGCCGACATCACCGCATTGCTCATGGCCTTCTCGCCGTGGTTCCTCGCGGCGGGCGGAACGCTGATGCCGCATATGCTGACGCTGTTCCTCAGCCTTCTTGCATGGTGGCTGATCCTGAGGGTTGAGGCGGGCGCGCCCGGCCTCTGGTGGCGGCTTGCGATCGCCGGGCTGGCGATGGGCTGGATCTTCTGCTCGCGCCCGCTGGACGGGCTGATCATGGGCGGGTTGACCGGGCTCTGGCTGATCCTTGCGGTCAATCGTGGCACGGTGCTGTCGCGCGTCCTGCCCTATGGGCTGGGATGTGTCGCGGCGGGCAGTCTCCTCCTCATCTTCAACGCAAAGATAACCGGATCGCCCTTCGACCTGCCGCTCAGCCTCTATCTCGACCGGCACTGGCATCCGGGCGCGAATGCCTTCGGCTTCGGTCCCGATATCGGACCGCCGGGAAGCTGGGGGTCGCTTGACCTCTGGGTGGGCCACGGGCCGTTGGAGGCCGTCATCAACACCGTAAACCTGCTCGTCAGCCTGCAGCTGGAACTGTTCGGCTGGCCCATCGGTTCGCTCGCGCTCCTCATCGCGTTCTTCCTGTGGCGGAACCGGCGCAGCACGTTTGACCGGGCGATGGTGGCGCTCTTGGCGGCAGTGATCCTTGTGATGGCGCTCTACTGGTTTGCCGAGACCTATTACTTCGGGCCGCGCTACTGGTTCCTTGCGGCCTTCCCGATCTTCTACCTTTCGGCGCGCGGCTGCGAGGCGCTGTATCAGCGCCTGCAAGGCACCGGGGAAAGCGGCGTGATCCGGTTGGAATCTATCATTTGGCTGCTCTGCATCGTCGGCCTGTGCGTCTTCCTGCCCTGGCGGGGCGTGGCGAAATATCACGAATACGGCGATTTCCACCCGGAGTTCCGCAGCGCCGTCGCGACGGGTGTCTTCGGAAATGCCGTGGTGATCTTCGAGAAGACCGGCAATGAGGGCTCGGCCTTCATGCTGAACGATCCGTGGCTGGAGGCCGATGCGCCTGTATTCCTGCTCGACACCGGTACGCTTGATGATACGGCCCTTCAAGCCGCCTTTCCGGGGCGGGAAATCCTGCGCTTCGCGCCGGGATGGGAGTCAAGCGACCCGTCCGGCCGCGGCAGGTCCCGCTTCGTCAGTCGCAAGTCCAATCACTGACGGCGAAGAAGGAAGGGTCGTAGGTCTGCGCGTCGTGCAGCCATGTCACCCGGTCCTGATCGTAGCGGTTGACATATTGCCAGACGATGTCGCCCCCCGGCGTGACTTCGAAGGCCCGGCCTTCCTGTGCGGCGGTGATCATCAGGTTTCCGTTCGGCTGCATCTGGTGGGTCGAGCGTTCGGGCGAAAAGAAGCGTTGCCCGTCGCGCCCGCCATAAAGCGTCACCGCCTGATCCGTCGCAGGGTCGATGCGCCAGACCCGGCTGCCGCCGCCCCGGTTGCCGTCCAGACTGTCATCGGAATGGTTGTCGAAGACGGTGATCGTGCCATCGGGCTGGAAGTCCGGGTCGTGCTGGCGGATGAAGGGGCCGATCTTGAGCCACTTGATCGTCTTCACCTCCGGGTCGGTCACAACGACCATGTTGCGGTTGCGCAGCGAAAGCATCAAATCACCCGCCTCGAACATCGGGAAGGCATCGGCGAGGTCCGGGGAAAGCTCTTCCACCTCGTTCAGATGGAACTCGCCACCCGTCCGCGTGCGGAAGAAACCGGTTGAGGTGATCAGCGCCTCGAGGTCGTTTTCGATGAAAAGCGTCGTCAGCGCCTTCTCGAAGACCTTGTTGCCGTCCGAGTCGAATTTGAAGACGAGGTCCTCCCAGTACGGGCCGCCGAAGGGCCAGGGGATCTCGCTGTTGGGCACATTGACATGGGCGCCGCCGGAAATCACGATGCCGCCATTCTCCATCCAGTTCGGCGAATGGTGGTTGACGATACCGGGCGTCGTCCAGACCGGCTTGCCGCAGCGGTCAAGCCGCGCCATGCCGCCGCTTTCGAAGCTGAAGACGATGTCGCCCTCGGGCGTGATGATCGTGCCGTGGGTGATGGCGTTCCAGTCGGTCGCGGGATTGTCGCGGAAAAAGGACGGGTCTTCGAAGAGCTTGTGGGCGCTCAGTTCCCAGTCATTGATCACGGTGCCGTCGCGCCGGATCAGGCGAGCCCGGTTGTTGCCGTCCATGAAGCCGGACAAGAGGATCAGGTCATCCTGATTGGCGGCGGGTTCGTTCACCGTGACGCCGGAACCCTCTTGTGTCGCAGGCCGTAGGAAATGGATCGGTTCGGTCCCGCGCAGGTTTGGCAGTTCCTCCACCAGCGTCTTGGCCCCGTCGAGCGTGCCCCACACAACCTGGTAGCCCGCGTTTTCCTTGACCGCGGAATAAAGCCCCGCGGTGTAGCTGCCGCCGATGACAAGCGCCGCCCCGGCGAGAAGGGAGATAAGTTTCGACCGTTCCATGTTCACTCTGATGTCTGCGTGGTTTCGACCCCGAGGAGCCATTTTGCCAAAGGCACGATGTCATAGACCAGCCGGTCGCCCTTCAGGCGCCGCCCGCGCCCGTAGATGATGCTGCGCGGCGTTTCATAAATCGCGGCACCGGTGTCGACCGGGGGTGGGTTGTTAAGCGTCGCCTCATAGGCCGCGCGGTCGCGTATATAAAGGCCGTAGCCCCGGAACTCTTCGAACAATTCCCCGTCGTCGGGTGTCGCCTGATCCACGGGTTTCAGGACATAGTTGATGACCTGTCCTTCGCGTTTCGGTTCTTCCGCGTAGAACCACCAGACCAGGGGCGCGCCATAGAACTGCGTGCTGGGATCATCCTCGCCGTATTTGATCGGGAAGAGCTTGCCCAGAAGCACATGGGCCACGTCTAGCGCGGTTTCCGAAAACCCGCGGAACCGGTCGCCATCGCCGCGCTCGGCCGTTTCGAAGACGGGGCCTTCGACCTGGAGTTCATGGCCGATGTCCCGTTCGAACCCGTGAAGGGTCATTTCCTTGGGCCATGAGAGCCAAAGCGAGAAGGCAAGAAGAAGGGTGGCCAGCACCCGAAGCGGCAGGGCCAGCCGGGCGCTGGTCATCAGGCCCGAGCGCCACATCACGATCATCGGCGGGATCATCGCGGGGATGAAGTGATGCAAGAGGACGCGCCAGGCCTGAAAGTAGAAGAAGAAAAAGAAGACGAGCGTAGCGAGTGTCAGCGCGCGCGCCACCTTGTCCTGCCAGGGCCATGTCAGAAGGAAGAGCGCGGGCAGGATGCCGACTGGCACCGCCCAGAAACCGAAGCGAACGAAATCGACCCAGGTCACGTAGCGCAGGCGGGTGATGATATTGTCGGACCCGAATTCGTCGCCCGGAAACGGCAGGCCGATGGCCGCGATGATCTTCGGCAGGATGACCGAAATCGCGGCGGCGACGATCAGCACCCCGGCCGCCGTCCACAGTCGCATCCACGGGATCGGCCGCCATGTCACGAAAACGGCGGCGGGCCAGATCAGCAGCCAGAGGCCGCCGGTCGGGATCACGAGATGCGTCATGATGCCAGTGCCGAGCATCAGCCAGCGGCGATCCTCGATAAAGGCCAGCGTGAAGCCGAGAAAAACGAAAAGCGCCAGCGTTTCCCGCGCGGCGGGCATCGGGCTGTCGCCGAAATAGACATGGTAGCCGCCGGAATAGACCGTGGCGAGCACATAGACCAAAAGTGCCGCCGAGATCAGCGCGTGGTCGAAGGCCAGAAGCGGCCGGGCGAGTTCGCGACCAGTGCGGATCATCTGGATGATCACCGGATAGAGCAGCGCCAGATACATCAGCAAAGGCGCACGGACGGAGAATTCCCATTCCCCCCAGAGCCGGACGAACCAGCTTTCGGGGATCACGAAGAGAACCATGGTCAGGCCCGGCGCATTGCGGATCGGTCCGGCCTCTGCCGTCCAGAAGGGCCAGAGCTCGGCAATGTAGAGCCGGGCGAATTGCAAGGAGCCCGAGCCGTCGCCGGTAAAATTCTCCCAGTAGAACTTCGGCGCGAAGAGGATCAGGCAGAGCCAGAAGAGCGCGGCCGCGATCCAGAGATCCCGCCCCTGCCCGTTGAGATTGAGGCGGCTTTGAACACCCGAGGACAGCCGCAACCCGGCCACGACGAGGCAGGCGAGGTTCATGGCGAGGACGAGTACGAAATAGGTGCTGCCCTTCGCGACGATCCCGGTCAGTCCCTGAAAGGCGGTCGTGGCGCCGATATGGACAAGGAGCGTCAGTCCGAGCCCGGACAGCAGCCAGAAAGCCGCGTGTTTCTCGCGCCCGAAGACGGTGGCGAGGATCAGGCCGGGGCCGAGGAAGAGAAGGCTCGTCGCGAAGGCCGTCGCCGGGGTGATGAGGTAAAGTTGCAGCGCACGGTCGGGTTGCAGATAGGGGCTGTCGCCAAATCCCCATTGCCAGTTCTCAAGCGTGTCGCGCAGGGTACCGAGCCCGGCGATGGTCACCACGGCCGATATCAGCAGGATGATCGCAAAGAGCGCGAGCCCCCCCTTTGGCGCGACCCTGTCGCGCGCCCCGATCGTCCCGGTCGCCTCGCTCACTTCGTTCCCTTTCCGCCGCTGAAGGGCAGCCGCCCGGTCAGGACGAGCGATACCAGAAGGAAGGCCAGCATGGCCATGGGCAGGACCAGGATCGCCTGCGCCCAGAGAGGAGCGAGGCCGGTCTTCAGCATCGCCGCGAGAGCCACGGCATTCAGCCCGTAAAGGACGCTGTAGGCCAACGCGTAGAGCGGCAGGCGACGGTAGCCTTGTGCATGAAAAACAATGCGCGCATGGGTGCTGTAGTTCCAGATCACGCCCATGATGTAGGACAGCGCCAGCGCCGGTTGCGGCGGCAGACCGGCCCAGAGAAGGACGGCATAGGCCGTGAAGCCGAAAGCGGTGTTGAGGACACCGACGAAGAGAAATTTGATGAAGCGCCATAGGTCGGGGCGCGATTGCAGCGCGAGCATCATGTCGAAACCCCTTCGGTCTTCAGGACAGCGCGTATACCGCTTTCCATGTCATAGCGCGGCGTATATCCCACCTCGCCCGTCAGGCGCGTCACGTCAGCTTCGATCAGGTCCGGGTCATTCGTCGGGCGGGGCCGCGCGCCAAGGCGGATCAGGTCCTCGCGTCCCATCTGGCGGGCCAGCGTGCCAATCATGTCACGCACCTCGACGGCCTGTCCTGAACCAATATTCACCGCGCCTTCAACGGAACTGTTTAGAAGTGCGGCGAGAGCGCCGCCTACATCCTCGGTATGCAGGAAGTCGCGTTTTTGCAGCCCATCGGTACAGTCGACCGTGTGTCCCGCTTGCAATCCCTTGATGATGTCGCCGAAAAGCCGTCCCCGCGGCTCCCCGGGGCCGTAGCAGAAAAATACACGAGCCCAGGCGAGCGAGAGGCCAAGCGCGCGCGCGCCGGCAATGGCTGCAAGGCCGGTCGCGGCCTTTGCCGCGCCATAGACGGATGCCGGGCGCAGGGCTGTCGCCTCATCCATCCGCCCGGCGCCTGACCAGTCATATTCCGCACAGCTTCCGACCATGACCACGCGTTTGCCGCCCGCCGCCTTAAAGGCGGTGAGGAGCCGCAGGCTGGCAGAGACCCAGTCGAGGTTTTCGGCCGCCCCCATCCGGTCCGGCCCGTCATGCCAGGCAAGGTGGATCAGATATTCCGCGTGCGCCGACTCCGCCACCGCCTCGGGATCGTCGATCAGGTGGCCGCGCAAACCAGTCGCCCGGCGCGACACCGGAAGGACATCATACCCAAGACGCGTCAGGGGCTCTGTGACCTGCCGGCCGATCAGCCCCGTGGCCCCGGTCAGAAGCACGCGTTTTCGTTTCATGCCGATACTTTGATCGCAGGCACAGCCGTCACGAAGCGGGTGCCGCCTGCGCGCAGATCCTTCAGTTGCGCCATGATTTCGGCCTTCAGGTTCCACGGCAGGATCAGCACGAAATCGGGCGGGGCCTCGTCGAGTTTGGTCACATCGTAGACCGGGATACGGCTGCCGGGCAGAAGCGTGTTCTGCTTGGCCGGGTTCTTGTCGACGCAATAGGCGATCAGGTCCGGTCCGACCTGGGCATAGTTCAGAAGCGTGTTGCCCTTGGCCGCCGCGCCATAGGCGGCCACCGTCTTGCCGCGCGCCTTTGCATCCTTGAGGAAATCCAGCAGCCCGTCGCGCACCGCTTCGCACCGCTCGGAGAAGCCATGATAGCCCTCCGGACGGTCGAATTTGGCTGCCGCCTCATCGGCGCGGACCTTGGCGACGCCAGCCCCCTCTTCGTGGCTCGCATCATTCCGGCAGGCGAAGACACGCAAGGACCCGCCATGCGTACCAAGCTCTTCCACGTCAAAGACCCTTAGTCCGTGTTCGGCGAAGATACGTTCGACCGCGAGGAGAGAAAGATAGGAATAGTGTTCGTGATAGATCGTGTCGAACTGCACTTCTTCAATCAGGCGCAGAAGATGGGGGAATTCAACAGTGTAGACCGCGTCACCGGTTAGAAGCGTCGCGATACCGGCCACGAAATCGTTAATGTCGGGCACATGGGCCAGAACGTTGGCCGAGCAGATCAGGTCGGGGCGCCTGCCTTCGTCGAACAGTCTTTTCGCGAGCGTGTTGCCAAAGAATTCCACGACCGTCGGCACGCCGATCTTTTCAGCCGCCGCCGCGACCGAACCGGAAGGTTCGACGCCGAGAACCGGAATGCCTGCGGCGACGAAATTCTTCAGAAGGTAGCCGTCATTCGACGCAATCTCGATCACCAGGCTGTCGGGACCGAGGCCGAGTCGCCGCGTCATCATCTCGGCATAGGCCTTGGCATGGGCGAGCCAGCTTGAGGAGAAGGAGGAGAAATAGGCGTAGTCGCCGGAAAAGATCGTCTCGGGCGGCACGTCCTCGTCCACCTGCGCCAGCCAGCAGTTCTCGCAGACCCGGACATGAAGCCCGTAGCGCGGTTCCGGTGCGTCGGCCTTTTCCATCGGCACATAGGAATTGGCCACCGCGGACTGGCCAAGATCGACGAGGCTCAACGGCATGTCGGTGCCGCAATGGCGGCATTTTGCATTGGTCGTCACGCACAGATCTCCACTCAACACGTTCATATCCGCTCCCGCCTCACCAGATTTTCCAGGGGGCCTTGCCCGAGGCCCAGTATGCCTCAAGCTCCTGCCGCTCGCGGATCGTATCCATCGGCTGCCAGAAACCCTTGTGCTCATAGGCCATCAGTTCGCCGTCACTTGCGAGGTTCATCAACGGCGCGCGTTCCCAGATCGTTGCATCGTCGACAAGGTATTTCGCGACCTTGGGCGAAAGGACGAAATAGCCGCCATTGATGACGCCACCATCATCAGCGGGTTTTTCGGAAAACTCGCTGACCTGCCCGCCCCGAATGTCGAGACGTCCGAAACGGGCGGCAGGCGGCACCGCAGTGACGGTGGCCAGCTTGCCATGCGCCTTGTGGAAGGCGATGGAGCGCGCCACATCGACATCGCCTACGCCGTCGCCATAGGTCATGCAGAAGGCCTCTTCATCCTTCAGATATGGCATCACACGTCTGAGCCGTCCGCCAGTCATGCTTTCCTGACCCGTATCGATCAGTGTCACGCGCCAGGGCTCGCTCTGATTGTTGATGACCTCGGTCGTGCCGTTGCGCAGATCAAACGTCACGTCCGCGCCATGCAGGTAGTAGTTCGCGAAATATTCCTTGATCACGTAGCCCTTGTAGCCGCAGCAGATCACGAAGTCGTTGATGCCATGGGCGGCATAGATCTTCATGATGTGCCACAGGATAGGGCGGCCGCCGATCTCCACCATCGGTTTTGGGATGCGGGTCGTTTCCTCGGCAAGTCGTGTGCCGAAACCGCCGGCGAGCAATACGCATTTCATAAACAGAACTCCCTTCCGAAATCGAACCCGGCCGGGGCCGTAAAGGCGCCCCGCCCATTGTTACTGTCCTCAGCTTCGACCAGCCCGGACCGGGCGGTGAAATTCCTCATGCAATGCCAGCGGGGTAGCACAAGGCCCAACGCCGCGCTACAGCTATGCCAATGAGTGGCGGGACGCCTGCGGGGCGCCTGACGGGGTGAAAGGCGAGGACTGACATGAAGATCATGCTTATCGGGCACAGGGGCTATATCGGACCGGTCGCGGCGACCCACCTGACACGGGCCCTGCCCGGGGCCGAGGTCCATGGCGTCGATGCAAACTGGTTCGACGGATCGGAAAGCGACCCCTTCCCCGACGCCGCCTTTGCCCGCCAAAGCCGCGCCGATGTGCGTGATCTCGGACCGGATGATTTCGCGGGCATGGATGCGGTCGTGGCGCTGGCCGCCGTGTCGAACGACCCGATCGGCAAGGAATTCGAAGGCGCCACCGCCGAAATCAATTCCGAGGCCGTCCTTGGCGCGGCGAAGGCCGCGCGCGCGGCAGGTGTGCGGCGTTTCGTCTTTGCCTCGTCCTGCTCGATGTATGGCGCGGGCTCCGACAGCTTCCGGAAAGAAACCGATACGCTCAATCCGCTGACTGCCTATGCCCGGTCGAAGGTCGCGACCGAGGAAGGTCTGCGCCCGCTCGCGACGGACGATTTCATGGTCACGTCCTTGCGCTTTTCCACCGCCTGCGGCGCCAGCCCGATGCTGCGCCTCGACCTCGTCCTGAACGATTTCGTCGCCACCGCGCTTCGCACCGGCAAGATCGAGGTCCTGTCGGATGGCACGCCCTGGCGCCCGCTGATCCATGTGGAGGACATGGCGCGCGCCATCGAATGGGCGGTGACACGTGACGGCGACAAGCTGATCGAGGTCAATGTCGGTTCGCAGGACTGGACCTGGCAGATCGGGCAACTGGCCAAGGAAGTGGGCGAGGTTCTGGGCGGGGTCGCGGTCGAGATCAACACCGATGCCGCGCCTGACAACCGGTCCTACCGTGTTGATTTTTCGCGTTTTGCCGCCCTCGCCCCAAATCATCAGCCGCAAAAGGATTTCCGCGAGGCGGTGGAGGAGCTCGCCGCGCAGGTCGGCCGCATCGATTTCTCGGGGATGAGCGTGCGCCAGTCGCGCTTCATCCGGCTCAATGTGCTTCGCGATCATGTCGCGGGTGGTCGGCTTGACGGGCATTTGCGCTGGACGGCGGGCGGCTGACAGGCCGCTTTCCGGCCCTCGCTGCCCCGCTGTCGGTGAATACGCCGCGCCCATTCTGAAATCACCCTTTCAAATCCATCCCCGCCATCGGGGAAACGGCGGCGCGCAAATGTCGCTGCCACCGATACGTGCCGATGAATCGGCCAGGCCGGTTCACCGGTTGCAACCGCGGTCCGATTCGACCCCGGTCACCGGATGGTACTAGCACAGGCGCGGGCGCGGCACCCGAAACGCAGCTTTGCCAAGCCCGATCAGGGTGTTACTGTTGGCGCGTCGTGACTAATGACGCGGTAGCGGTGGGTTTGATGCAGCGAATACTCTTTGCCAAGATCGAGTTCTGGGTCGTCCTGATTCTTCTTTTTCTGTTCTCGCTGGGCCTCATCGTCTTCGGCGCCGCGGTTCTTGATGGCGAACGCCAAGGGAACCGGTTCGGCCCCGTTTCAGATGTGGCGCTGACCGTCGCGGAGATCCCCGACACCGTCAAAACCCTTATGGAGGGTGATCTCGCCATGAGGGCGTTCCAGCCCGACCGGTTCGGCGACAAGCCCGCCGGCTGGACCTTCGCACCCGGACCACGGCCCGAGGGCTACATCCTTCTGTCGCGCTATGACGGTGACGCCAGACGCCACGTGGTC
>JAUIDM010000475.1 GCA_030428915.1 Alphaproteobacteria bacterium
CGCCAGATGTGCTTGAGGTTTTTTCGCCGTTTGGTGGTGCTCGCACCGCTCGTTCTCGCGGCTTGCGCCGGTCCCTTGCAGTGCCCCTATCGAGGTACGCGGGCGACATCTGCGGAATTCGCTCCACGCGCCGATCTTCCGCCCGGATGCAAGATCGTGACTATCGGCGCAAATGGTGCTGCGGAGCTGTCCTGCGAGGGCGGGCGGGTCGGTTTCATGGCAGAGATCGCGCCCGGAGCGGGTTGACCCTTCGGTGGAACCGTGCGGAATCCTGTAAATTGACGAAGAAAAGAACAGACGTGACATTGACCCGACGCAAAGCTGTGGCAGGCGCTGTCGCCCTGGCGACCGGTTACGGTGCCTACCGTTCAGTGCACGTTGTCTTCCGTCCCCGGATCGAATTCGAGCCGCTCGACGAACCGCGCGGCTTCCGCCGGATTGCAGGAGGCAAGATCTCGACCGGCTTCGCGCCCTTCGCCGGCATTTCTTCCAGCAGCGCCCCGGACCCCCTGTTGGAGCGGGCCGCAAGGATCGTGAACGACGATATCTGCGGGGCGCTCTTTGGCGCTTCGAAGACCGACAGCGATGTGGTTCGCCTAGCGTCCTTTTCGGACTATTATTGCCCCTACTGTCGTGTCCAGACGAAACGGCTTTCATTGATCGAGAGTCGCTCGGGCGGCCACGTCAGGGTGGTATGGCATGAGTTGCCCCTGCTTGGCGACGGTTCTCGGCTTGTGGCAAAGGCGGCGCTGGCGGCCCGCCGTCAGGGAGCCTACGCGGCCTTTCAAAAGCGGATGATGACCGCCTCATTTCAGGCGACGCCGGCCTATCTCGCTGCGGTTTCCAATTCGCTCGGGCTTGACTACGACCGCTTGGACGCCGACATGAGCGACCCCGATATCGACCTCGAACTGCACGTCTCCGCCGAGCTGGCCAGACGTTTCGGTTTCATCGGCACACCGGCCCTGGTGGTCGGCAGCACCGCCGTACAGGGCGAGATCGGCGAAAAGGTGACGACCGAGTTGATCGCGATCGAGCGAAAGGAGCAAAGAGGGATCTGTGCCTAGATTTTCCAAAGGCTGGTTTTGTATGGCCATGCCGCGACTTGCGGCAGCAGGGGTGCTGGCTTTCGCAATCGCCTCCGGCGATGTCTCGGCAGCCACGTCCGACTCGCACGCGTCGCCTGCTCTGGTGGCGCGCCTTATTACCGCCGAAAACGGTGTGGCGCCCGAGGCGACGGCAATATCGGGCGGGCTGGACTTGACGATTTCCGAGGGTTGGAAAACCTATTGGAGGTCTCCCGGCGAAGTCGGCATCCCACCCTCGGTGAACTGGACCGGATCAGAAAACGTGGCCGGTGTCGAGTTTCTCTGGCCGGCGCCCACACGCTTCACCGCGTTCGGCATCGAGAATTTCGGCTATCACGACGAGGTGGTCTTTCCGCTGCGGATCAGCCTGCGCGATGCCGGCAAACCGGCCTTTCTGAACGCAAAGGTCAACCTGCTCGTCTGTTCCGACATCTGCGTGCCGGATGATTTCATACTGACGCTGGATCTGCCCGCAGCGACGGGAATCGACGCGACGGCGGGGGCACGCATTTCGGATTTCGCGGCGCGCGTGCCCGACGATGGCACCGCCAGCGGGATCGAAGTCACCTCGGCGTTCCTCGCAGCGGATCGAAGCAAGCTGACTGTGACCGCGCGGTCGGAGCGAGGATTCTCGGCACCCGACATCTTTCCCGAACTTGGCGGCCAGAAAACCTTCGGCAAGCCCGACATCCGTCTTGGCGACGGCAACCGGCTGATGTGGGCGCAACTTCCGATCCTTGGTTCAACCGGCGATCTGCCCGCACTCGCGGTGACGATCACCGACGGAGCGCGTGCAGCGACAATCGGACCCGCCCTGTCGGACGTCGCCGCCCGTCCGCCCTTCTTGCTCGACCGCATCGTGCCGGGCGTGAGCGAAGTCGCCTGGATTGCGCTTGTCGCACTCCTCGGCGGGCTGATCCTGAACGCGATGCCCTGCGTCCTGCCGGTCCTCTCGATCAAGCTTGCATCGGCGGTAAAAGCGCACGGCCAATCGCGAACCCGTCTGCGCTCTGGGTTCCTGATGTCAGCGGCGGGCGTCATCGCCTTCATGTGGCTTCTCGCGGCGGCCACCCTCGGCGCGCAAACGTTGGGTTTGTCGGTCGGCTGGGGCTTGCAGTTCCAGAACCCGCTGTTCCTCGCGGCGATGGTCGTGGTGCTCGCGCTCTTCTCCGCCAATCTGTTCGGCGCGTTCGAGATTGCGCTGCCCGCCTCCTGGCAGACCCGGCTGGCTCGGGCTGACGGGCAGCCGGGGCTTGCCGGAGATTTCGCCACCGGGGCCTTCGCCGCAGTGCTGGCGACGCCGTGTTCGGCCCCGTTCCTTGGCACTGCCGTCGCATTCGCGTTGTCCGGGCGGCCGGTGGACATCGTTGTGATTTTCACCGCGCTGGGCGTCGGTCTCGCCCTGCCCTATCTCTTGGTCGCCGCGACGCCCGGACTGGTGCACCGCCTGCCCCGGCCAGGCCGCTGGATGGTCTGGCTGAAGTTCGTTCTGGGCGGACTTCTGGCGCTGACGG
>JAUIDM010000476.1 GCA_030428915.1 Alphaproteobacteria bacterium
GATAGCGGGGCGTGTCGGGCACCTTGGCGCGGCTGCTTTCCGCTTCACGCCAGACCATGAAGAGGCCCGACCCGATGATCAATGCGATACCGGCCGTCGCTATAAGGTCGGGCCAGTCGCCGAAGACGAGAACGCCCCAGATCACGGCAAGGGGCATTGCGACATATTCGAAAGGTGCGACCACGGCGGCCTCGGCCACCCGGTAAGCCTGAGAGATCAGGAACCCGCCAAAAGCCGAGGTCGCGCCGACGGCGAAAAGGATCCACCAGTCGCGGCCCGTGGGCATCGTCCATTCGCGGAAGAGAAAGTCGAGCGAGGCATTTCCGGTGCCCGCGAGGTGGCCGTCGCCAATGGCGAGCCCGGTGAGGCCGGAGATCAGGATGAAGGTGAGCTGGATGTAGAAGGACATCGACAGCGCATTCTCCGTCCGGCCGATATAGCGGGTCAGCATGTGCAGCGTCGCATAGCCGAAGGCGGCGGCAATGGGCAGAAGGGCTGCGGGCTGAAAGACCGAGCTGCCGGGGCGCAGGATGATGAGGACGCCGATGAGGCCGACGGCAATGGCGGCCCAGCGTCTTAGCCCGACCTTCTCGCCAAGGAAGATCACGGAAAAGACGGTGATGATCAGCGGCGAGACGAAGAAGATCGCGACCCCGTCGGCAAGCGGCAGAGAGGCGAGGCCGAGGAAGAAGGTCATGTTGGCGAAGACGACGCAGGCGCCCCGCGCCAGATGCAGCGCGAGCCGCCGGGTCCGGAGCGCCGCGAAGCCGCCAGAGACGGGCAGGAGCACGGTCAGAAGAACCGCCATGCCGATCAGCGAGCGGAAGAGGACCACCTCGTGCAGCGCATAGCCGTCCGACAGGAATTTGATCGCCATGTCATTGACGGAAAAGCAGAACACCGCGCCGAGGGCGCAGATGGCTCCGAGCAGCGTGGGATTGTCGGAAAGCGTCCGCAGCATGGCGGGTATCAGACAGCGGCGGGCGGGCGGGCGCAAGACGGGAAGCGACCGTTCCGCAAGATTTAATCCGACCGGAGACGTTCTCGCGCGAGCGCGGCGATAAGGTCCGTGCGCGTGACGATGCCGACGATGCGCGCGCCGTCGAGGACCGGGACCGCCTCAACCTCGCCGCCCGCCAGCATCGGCAGCAGGACACCGATCTGGGTATCCGTCATCGCCTTCGGGACCGACGCGGCCATGATGTCAGAGGCGCGAAGCGGTTTTTCGCGTGTGCGAGCGATAAGCCTTTGCAGCGTCTGGGTAAAACCGCGCCCGGCACGCAGCGCATGGTCATGCGTTCGGGCAATGAGGTGTATCTGGAAGATCACGCCCAGATAATGCGCATCCGGCCCGACAACGGGCAGGGAATGGAACCGGTGCTTGCGGAAGAGGCCCGCGACCTCGGCCAACGGCGTGTCCGGCCCGACCGACACGAGGTTCCTTGACATGATGTCGTCGGCGGTCAACGGGCCGGTGCGGTGCGTCGATGCCTGCAGTTCGGCAGCCCCGACAAGCCGCGCGAGGTCTTCGACCCCGAGGTTGAAGGACTGGTTGTAACGCTCCAGAATCGCGGTCAGTTCCGCCTCGGTCAGGCCGAGGCGTTCGGCTGGTTCGGCGTCCCCGGTGCCGTGCGGGTTCGGGTCATCGAACTGGCGGAAGGGGTAACGCCGCCCCGTCGCTTTGGCATAGGCCATCGCAATGAGGACAAGCGTCACGGTTCCGACCATGACCGGGGTCAGCGCGAACCAGAAACCCAGACGGTCAATTGCCTCAGGGCTCATCGCCGCCGTCATCGCGACGGCCCCGGCGGGCGGATGGACAGCGCGGCAGAGCATCGTGGCGGAAATCGCAAGGCCGACGGCCAGCGCGATGCGCAAGGCCGGGTCGGCGACGGTCAGACAGACGGCGACACCGACCAGGGCCGCGACGGTATTGCCGATGACTGCCGACCAGGGCTGGGCCAGCGGACTGTTCGGCACGGCAAACAGCAGGACGGATGTCGCACCGAAGGGGGCAATCAGGTAAAGGCCAAGCGTCAGATCGACCAGCGGCGACAGCACGAAAAGCCCCGTCACCCCCAGCCCGATCAGCGCGCCGAGCCCGGCCCGAAAAGCCTCGGATGTCGCGGGGCGCGCGACGGCGGGTCCGAGCGAACGCAGGATATGCATTATCACCGCCTTTTCATCCAGTTGCACGTGCTGGCCGCCAGCCCGGGATCGCTCAGTTCGCCGCCCGGAGCATCCGGTCGAGGGCCGAGGAAAACCGCGCCCTGTCCTGTTTGGAAAATGCCTTGCCGCCGCCCTGCCGGAACGGATCGGCCGACCGCAGATCCGCCATCAGGTCCCGCGTGGCCAGCACATTGCCGATATTGGCCGATGTCAGCGCCTCGCCATTGTGTTTCAGCACGAGCGCGCCGGCCTCCACGCATTTCGCGGCGAGGGGAATGTCACCGGTGATCACCACGTCGCCCTTCCCCGCGCGTTCGGCGATCCACTTGTCGGCCTCGTCCGGCCCTTCGGTGACGAAGACGGTTTCGACCAGCGGATGGGGCGAGGGCCGGATGCCACCGTTGCAGACCATCTTGACCGGTAC
>JAUIDM010000477.1 GCA_030428915.1 Alphaproteobacteria bacterium
CGTTGCCGGGGCCGCCGACCCGGTACTGACCCGCGCGGCGGCCAGCCTGCGCGCCAAGATTGCCGCCGTCTCGCCAGCGGATGCGGGCGATACCGGGTCGGACACCTTCGTCTTCTCCAGCGCCGAAGCCGCGCGTGCGGCACCGCATCTGGGCCTGATCCGGCGTGCGGTGAGGGAGCATCTGACCCTGACGCTTGCCTATCGCGGAGAAGAGGCAGGACGGGTGCGGCCCCTGCACCTGGACTATTGGGGAAAAGTTTGGGCCCTGACATGCTGGAGCGAAACAGATAACAGTTTCAGGGTCTTCCGCGTCGATCTTGTCACGAGGATAGTGCCCGATGGCGGTGCCTTCATGCCCGAAGCGGGCAAGACCGTCGAAGACTATCTTATGCGGCTCATGCCGACCTGACGGCGCATCACGCCTGCTTGGCGAGCAGGTTTTCCGGTCTGAGCGTCGCGGCGATGGCCCGGCGAAGCGCCTCGCCCGTCGTATACGGGAAGGCCTCGGCCAATGCCTGTTCCGCCTTGTCGGTCGTCACCGCACCTTCCGTGAATTCCGGATATGCCCGTTGGGCGCGGCGGGCGACAGTCCCGGGCACGCCGCCGCCACGATGGATGACCTGACCGTATCCGTTGGTATTGTTGGTGGTGTGACGAGTATAGTGGTATGCCGCAAAGGTCGGATCGGAGAAGGTCGGGTTATACTGTCCATAGCGCTTGTGCTGCATGTGAAAGACCGTGCGCAGATCGTCCGGCGCTTTAAGAACGGCAAGACCAATCGCGATCGAAGGCTTGAATTGCGGCATGTGCCGGGGCGTGCCGTCATCGAGAAAGCCCATCACTCCTTTGGGGAAGGTAATCAGCGTATGGGACGGCAGGTCCATGGATGCCACCCGCCGCAAGCGCGAGATGTAACTGACGCCGAGGGCGTCATCGTCGTCCACACGGAAGTGAATCGCGCGGTCCTGGCAGTCGTTGCTGGCCTCCTGCATCACGGGTTTCAGGGCGCGCGCGATGTTGGTTTCGGCGGTACGAAGGAGGCGGATCTGCGGAACCGTCGCAACCAGGGATTCCAACCGGTCGTGATGGACCGCCGGCATCAGTTCAGAACAGATCACGACAAGAGTGAAATCCGGATCGGTCTGATGCCGGATCGAGGGCAGCAGTATCTCTTCAAAAAGGTGAAACCGAACCGCCATGCGTTCCGCGTTCCAGAGCTTGTCGGCAGCATCGGATTCAGACAGAACCTCGCGGCCGGTATCGGTAAGACCGAAGTAGGAAAACCGGCAATGCCCGAAGATCTTCATGCATATGGCCTGACTGGGACTGTGTCTGACCGCAGATAACGTGGCCGGCTCGCCGCTGTCCAGTTCTGCGACGCCCGGCGTCAGGCTTTTCGCGGAAAGACAAAACACCGGTCGCGGCGGATCATCAGCCACATGACCGTCCCCGGTTTCGGCAGAAAAACCGCGGGAACGGTGGCTTTGAGCAGTTCGCCACCCTCGTCCACGCGAAACTCGACAAGGCTTTCGCGGCCCATGAAGCGGGCGCGTTCGACCCGGGCGCGGGCAGCGGTACCGTCGGTGGGGGTCGGGTTCGGGCCGCGGCCAGCACGGTCAAAGTCTATCTTCAGGTGCTGGGGGCGGATGATGATCTCCACCTCGGTCCCGTCGGGCACGCCCGGAGCCAGGAATTCCCCAAAGGGCGTGTTGGTCAAAGCGCCCTGAACTTTTGCCCGCAAGATATTGATATCGGAAAAGAAAGCGGCCGCTTCCCGGTCCACCGGCGCATTGTAGATGTTGTAGGGTGCGCCTTGCTGCACGATCCGGCCCGACCGCATCAGCGCGATCTCGTCGGCCATGCGCATCGCCTCATGCGGCTCGTGCGTAACGAGTAGAACAGCCGTTCCCTCCTCCTTCAGAAGCGCCAGCGTGTCGTCGCGGATGCCGTCGCGCAGGCGTTCGTCGAGGCCGGAGAAAGGTTCATCCATCAGGAGAATTCGCGGCGCCGGGGCCAGGGCGCGTGCAAGGGCCACGCGCTGCTGTTCGCCGCCTGAGAGTTCATGCGGGTATTTCCCGCCGAAACCCGAAAGTGAGACCCGTTCCAGCAGCGCGTCGACTCGCGCGGCGGCCGCGGCGCCTTTCAGACCGAAGGCGATGTTCTCGGCCACGCTCAGATGCGGAAAGAGAGCGAAATCCTGAAACATGAGCCCGATGGAACGCCGCTCCGGCGGGATGCGGAAGACGGTATCGCAGATCAGCCTGCCATCCACATGGATCGTGCCCTGATCCTGCATGTCGACGCCTGCGATCATCCTGAGTGTGGTCGACTTGCCGCAGCCGGAGGGACCGAGAAGGCAGGTCACCTGCCCCGCCTCAATGGCGAGCGATACGTCGTCAACCACGGTCCGGCCATCGAAGCGGCGGACCAGGTTTCTGACCTCAAGTCTCGGCGGTGTTGCGGTCACGTCCTTCCCCAACCCTGAGCAATTTCGTCAGGCTTGAGTCCGGATAGCAGGCCACGGGGCGGGCCGCAAGCAAGCGGCATTCGCCCCGGACAAGGTCCGGCGCGAACCGCCGGGGGG
>JAUIDM010000078.1 GCA_030428915.1 Alphaproteobacteria bacterium
CTGCTCCGGCATCTCGGCGATGGCCGGTGTGACATAGGCGCCGCCCTGGGGCACGCCCTCGGCCACGACCTTGCCGCCATGGACGGAGCCGCCCTCGGCCTTCGCCCTTTCCAGCGCCGCCTGCATGCGGTCGCGCGAGGCGTGGTCGATCAGCGGGCCGACCAGCACACCGGATTTGCGCGGGTCGCCGATGGGCAGCGAGGCATAGGCCTTGGTCAACTTGCCGACGAGGTCGGACTTGATCGAGTTGTGGACGATGAGCCGGCGGAGCGAGGTGCAGCGCTGGCCCGCCGTGCCGACGGCGGAAAAGACGATGGCGCGGACGGCCATGTCGAGATCGGCCGAGGGCGCGACGATCATCGCGTTGTTGCCGCCAAGCTCGAGGATCGGCTTGCCGAAGCGGGCCGACACCTTCGGCCCGACGATAGAGCCCATCCGGGTGGAGCCGGTGGCCGAGACAATCGGCACGTCCTTCGAGTTCACCAGCGCCTCGCCGATCGCCGGGCCGCCGATGACGAGTTGCACCAGCCCCTCGGGCGCGTCATCGCCGAACCGCTTCAGCGCGCGCTCCATGATCTTCATGGAGGCCATGGCGGTCAGCGGCGTCTTTTCCGACGGCTTCCAGATCACCGGATCGCCGCAGACGAGGGCGAGCGCGGTGTTCCACGACCAGACCGCGACCGGGAAGTTGAAGGCGGTGATGACGGCGCAGGGCCCGAGCGGGTGCCAGGTTTCCATCATCCGGTGGCCGGGGCGTTCCGAGGCGATGGTCAGCCCGTAGATCTGACGCGAGAGGCCGACCGCGAAATCGCAGATGTCGATCATCTCCTGCACCTCGCCGAGGCCCTCGGAGGTGATCTTGCCCGCCTCAAGCGTCACGACCGCGCCGAGCGCGTCCTTGGCCGCGCGCAGTTCCTCGCCCAGAAGGCGCACAAGTTCCCCCCGGCGCGGCGCGGGCACGGTGCGCCAGGCTTTGAACGCTTCCTGCGCCTTCCCGATGACCTTGTCCATTTCTCCCGGTTCGGTTTCACGAACGCGTGCCACCTCGGCCCCGTCGATGGGCGAGTGCACGGCCAGCGTGCCGCCGGTCACTTCCGCTTTGGTCAGGCCGGCGGCCTTTAGGATGTCGTCGTGGCTCATCTTAGTCTCCCTTGGTGACGGTCCCGCGCTGATCGTCCATTCCCATGGAGACCAGAACCGGCCCTTCCTGTTGCAGTGTCTGAAATTCGGTCTTTGACCCCATGCTACGCCAATCCGCGAGGATCAGCGACTGGGCAACCGCCCCGCCAAGCGTTGTGCCCGGGCCGGTTACGATGAAGATATCGGGTGCGAATTCGCGCGCCGCAATCCGGATAGCATGGGTGAAGTCGTAAGTCTCGATCACCTGGGCCCCAAGCGTATAGTCCCAAAGTGCATGAGTATCCGTGGCGCCGGGCCACCAGATCGCCCCCCGCCCGTCGATCATCGGCAGCCGTGGCTGGCCGAAAAGCGATGGCGACAGCCGCACGCGCCCGCGTTCGGCAACGGGGGCCTGAAGAGGCGAATGGAAGGCCGCGTGATTGGCCAGCCGCATCGGGAAGCGACCTTGGACGGGGGGCACGGCTGCCTCGAACGCCTTCAGCCCCGCCTCGTTGCCGGCTAGAACCAGCATCCCGCCAAGGTCGATGGAAAGCGTCAGCACATGATCGGCGCGGTCCGCGATCCCGGCCACGAGCGCCAGCAGTTCCGCCTTGCGCGCCGGATCGGGCCGCCAGTCGTCGCCAACGAAAGGATAGATTACCTGACCGCCGATCAGCGCCTCCTGCATCAGCGTGCCCATGGTGTTGACCACCTCGAACCCCGCCTCCGCCGTCAGCGCGCCGCCACAGGCCAGCGCCGAATACCAGCCCATGGAGTTGCCGGTGACAGCGACAACCTCGACCCCGTCGATGGCGCGGAAATCCCCGAGCGTCGCTGCATAGATCAACGCCGAAGCATTATCGCCCCGTGTATGCTTTGCAACGGAATAGGAGGACGCGCCATCGAGCGATGAAAGTGTCTCCTGCCCAAGCCCTTCGCGCGTCTGATCGAAGGCGCCAAGAAGCGCGCGGTCAAGAAAATGGCGCTTCAGATAGCCAAGCTCGGTCTTGGTATAGGTCCCGCGTCCGGGGCAGATAACGACCGCTGTCTTCATTTCGCCCCCCCGATCAGCGCCAGCGCAGCGTCATGGATGCTGTCGGCCGAAGGCATCGTCGCCGCATATGCGGGGCCGGTGGCGATAAAGCTGTCCTCGGCCGTCAGGCGCGCCGCCGGCATGTCGCTCCGCTCAGCAAAGAGAGCCATCAGCGCCTCGGCCACCCCGCCCGAGCGGCGGGTTTCATCGACGATCAGAACGCGCTTGGCCCCCTTCACGGCCTCGACCAGAGCGTCGGCGGGCAGCGGCGACAGCCAGCGCATGTCGATCACCCGCGCCTTCACGCCCTCATCCGCCAGCCGTTTCTCTGCCTGACGCGACAGGTAATAGCCATTTCCGAAGGTGACGATGGCAAGGTCGGTGCCGTTGCCGTGCACCCCCACCTCACCCAGACCGATCGCCTCGGACCGGTCGGGATAGCGGCACATCCAGCCACCGTCCTTTTCGCCGTAAAGGTCGCGCATCGGGTAAAGCGCGATGGGCTCGAGGAAGACAACGACGCGCTGCTCCTCCCGCGCCAGCCGCACGCATTCGCGCATCATCTTGGCGGCATCCGACCCGTTCGATGGGCAGGCAAGGATGACGCCCGGAATGTCGCGGATCACCGCGATGGAGTTGTCGTTGTGGAAATGGCCCCCGAACCCCTTCTGGTAGCCCAGCCCGGCGATCCTCAGCACCATCGGGTTGGTGTATTGGCCGTTCGAGAAGAACGGAAGCGTCGCCGCCTCGCCCCTTATCTGGTCCTCGGCATTGTGCAGATAGGCAAGAAACTGGATCTCGGGCATGGGCACGAACCCGTTCTGCGCCATGCCGATGGCGAGGCCGAGAATGGACTGTTCGTCGAGAAGCGTGTCGATCATCCGGTCCGGCCCGAAACGGCTCATCAGCTTCTGCGTCACGCCATAGACGCCGCCCTTGCGGCCCACATCCTCGCCCATCATAACGATCTCGGGATGCTCCAGCATCAGGTCGGTTAGCGCCCAGTTGATCAGGCGTGACATGATCTGCGGTTCGTCCATCGCCTTCAGGTCACTTCCGAAGGCTGCCGCGCGCGCCTCGGGCGTGGGGCCGTTTGTGGGGCGGCACAGCCGTTTCGGCGGGATCAGCGAGGCCATGACCTCCGCCGACGTCTTTAGCCGCGGACGGGTGACCGCCTCGCCGGCGATGCGGGCAACGCGGGCGTTCGTCTCTTGATAAATCGCCAAAGCGTCGGCAGGCGCGAGTGCCCCGGCCTGATCCATCAACCGCACCGAATGCAGGAGCGGATCGTTCGCCTCCTCGGCCTCGACCTCCTCGCGGCTAAGATAGGTCGTCGGCACATCGGCCCCAGCATGGCCGTAAAGCCGGATCGTACCGATATGGAGGAAGGCGGGTTTCTTGCGGCTTCGGACGTAGTGCGCGGCCTCCTGCGCTACGCGGAAGGTCTCATAGATGTCCAGCCCGTTGCAGTGGAAATACTTGAGCCCCGGCCGATCCCGGAATGTGGCGGCGATCCACCCTTTGGGGGTCTTGGTCGAGATGCCGATTCCGTTGTCCTCGCAGACAAAAAGCAGTGGCAGCGGGATCGATTGGTAAGAGGTCCACCCGGCCGTATTGAAAGCACCCTGCGCGGTCGAATGGTTGGCCGAGGCATCGCCGAAGGAACAATATACGATGGCGTCATCGGGCAGCGCCTTGTGCTCCGGCGCTCGGCGCCGGGCGGCGCCGATGGCATAGGCGGCGCCGACCGCCTTCGGGAGGTGGCTAGCGATGGTCGAGGTCTGCGGCGGGATGTTCAAGGCCTTAGAGCCCAACACCTTGTGCCGCCCGCCCGAAATCGGGTCCTCGGAGGAGGCGGCAAAGCTCAGCAGCATGTCCCACGCGATACTTTGCCCCGGCACCTGCTGGCTGCGGGCAATCTGAAACGCGGCATCGCGATAGTGGAGGAAAGCCATATCGGTGGGCCTGAGCGCCGCCGCCACCGCCGCCAGCCCCTCATGCCCTGACGAGCCGATGGTATAGAACCCCTGCCCCGCCTTCTGCATCGCCCGGCTCTGCCGGTCGAGCGCGCGGGAAAGGCACCCGGCGCGATAAACCGACACTGCCTCAGTCGCCGAAAGCGGCCCGGACGGCGCAACACCTTCGGGCAGGTCGCCCGCGGCCACCCGTCTCAGAAAGTTCTCATGAACAATGTCTGCGCGGTCCATCTCGGTCTCTTGTCCTGTCAGCTTCCACTTGGTTCAAATATCCCCGCCGGAGGCCTCCGACCGACAGGGCGGGAGCCTCCGGCCGGAGTATTTTCGAGCAGAAGAAATCAGAAAAACGCCTGCAGCCCGGTGATAGCCCGCCCGAGAATCAGTGCATGGACATCATGGGTGCCTTCGTAGGTATTGACGGTCTCCAGGTTCACCATGTGACGCATGATCTGGAAGTCCTCCTGAATGCCGTTGCCGCCGTGCATGTCGCGCGCATGTCGCGCGATCTCCAATGCTTTGCCGCAGTTGTTGCGCTTGACGAGGCTGATCATCTCGGGCGCGGCCTTGGCGTCATCCATCAGACGGCCGACCCGCAATGATGCCTGAAGGCCGAGCGAGATTTCGGTCATCATGTTGGCGAGCTTCAACTGGTAAAGCTGGGTCTGGGCCAGCGGCCGGTTGAACTGCTTGCGGTCAAGCCCGTATTGCCGCGCCGCGTGCCAGCAGAATTCGGCCGCCCCCAGGACGCCCCAGGAAATGCCATAGCGCGCGCGGTTGAGGCAGCCGAACGGGCCTTTCAGCCCCTCGACATTGGGCAGAAGCGCATCCTCGCCGACCTCTACATTCTCCATGACGATTTCGCCGGTGATCGAGGCGCGAAGCGAAAGCTTGCCGCCGATCTTGGGCGCCGAGAGTCCTTTCATGCCCTTGTCGAGCACGAAGCCGCGGATCTTGCCACCATGAGCCTCGGACTTGGCCCAGACGACGAAGACATCAGCGATGGGCGCGTTCGAAATCCACATCTTGGTGCCGTTCAACACATAGCCATTCGCGGACTTCGTCGCGCGCGTCTTCATGCCGGCAGGATCGGAGCCTGCATCGGGTTCGGTCAGGCCGAAGCAACCGATGAACTCGCCCGAGGCCAATTTAGGCAGGTATTTCTTGCGCTGCTCCTCGGACCCATAGGCATAGATCGGATACATGACGAGTGAGGATTGAACCGACATCATCGAGCGATAGCCGCTGTCGACCCGCTCCACCTCGCGCGCAATGAGCCCGTAAGAGACATAGCCCGCACCAAGCCCGCCATATTCTTCAGGCACGGTAACGCCCAAAAGCCCCATCTCACCCATTTCGCGGAAGATCTCTGGATCGGTCTTTTCCTCGCGGTACGCTTCGATCACCCGCGGCTGGAGTTTTTCCTGCGCATAGGCGCGGGCGCCGTCGCGCAACATCCGCTCCTCCTCCGTCAATTGGTCTTCCATGCGGAAGGCGTCTTCCCAGTCGAAGCGCGAGAGGTCGGGGGCGTCTTTCGGTTTCAGGGCCATTTGGGTCCTCACTTCAGGTTTGCGCAGAACCGCGCAATACGGGTTGCGGCCTCTTGCAGGGAGGCCCGGGAATAGGCGTAGGACAGCCGGAGATAGCCCGGCGTCCCAAAGGCGCGGCCGGGGACGAGGGCGACGCCCTGCTCCTCCAGAAGCGCCTCGCAGAAATCGGCATCGGTTTCGATGCGACGGCCATTTGCGGTTGTCGTGCCGAAGGCCCGCGCGCAGCCGGGGAACAGGTAAAAGGCACCATCGGCCGAGGGGCATTCCAGCACCCCGGTAGCGTTCAGGGCGGCAACCATCATGTCGCGCCGGTCGCGAAAATCGTCGCAACGTTCGGCCAGCAACTGTTGATCGCCCTCCAGCGCTGCCACCGCGGCCGCCTGCGAAACCGAGGACGCCCCCGATGTGATCTGGCTCTGAACCGCGACCATCGCCGCGATCAGCCGTTTCGGCCCGATGCCCCAACCGATGCGCCAGCCCGTCATCGCGTAGCTTTTCGACACGCCGTTCACGATCAGCGTGCGGTCGGCAAGATCGGGCGCCACGGCGCGGAACGAATGGAAAGGCACATAGGAAATGTGCTGGTAAATCTCGTCGACCATGATGCCGACATGGGGCGCATCGCGCAGCACTTCGGCCAGCGCCTCCAGGTCGTCCTTGCCATAGGCGGCACCCGACGGGTTCGACGGCGAATTCAGCAAGAGCCAGCGGGTCCGTGGCCCGATTGCCGCGCGAAGCTGGTCGGGTGTGATGCGGAACCCGGTTTCGGCGCTTGTCGGCAGCACCACGGGCTTTCCGTCGCAAACGGTGATGATGTCGGGGTAGCTTGTCCAGTACGGCGCAACTATCAGAACTTCGTCACCGGGATCGAGCGTGGCGGCGAAGGCGTTGTAGAGCACCTGTTTCGCGCCCGTGCAGACGATGATTTCGCCGGTCTCGGGCTGGTAGCCATTCTCGCGCTGGCAGGCTTCGGCGATGGCGCGCCGCAGCGCCAGGGTGCCGGCGGTGAGCGTGTAGGTCGTCGCGCCCGCGAGTGCCGCCTTGTGGGCAGCCTCGATCACTGGGGCCGGGGTCGGGAAATCGGGCTCTCCCGTGCCAAGCGTGATCACATCGCGCCCTTCGCGCTTCAGCGCGTCGGCAAGTTCAGAAATCTTCAGGATTTCGGAAAGCTCGACCGCCTCGATGCGGGCGGAGCGGCGGAAGGGGTCGGACATGGGCGCCTCATGCGAGTTTTATGCATTATGGGCCATTGTGTCCCGCCAGAATACCACTATTCTTGCGACAAGATATGCATGGAGCGCATATATGGCGACGCCCCGGCGGTTCCTGCCTTCAATCTCACTTCTCAGCGCCTTCGAATCGGTGGTGCGCACAGGTTCGACCCTCGCCGCAGCCCGTGATCTTGACTTGTCGCAGGGCGCCGTCAGCCGCCTGATCCAGAATCTTGAGACACAGTTGGGCGTAACGCTTTTTCTGCGCGAACGCCGCCGGCTGATCCCGACCGATCATGCGTTGGCCTATGCCCGCGACGTGGTGAAGGCGCTCGACCTCATTTCACGCGGCTCGATGCGGGTCCGCTCGAATACCGGCGGCGGGACGCTTTCGCTCGCGATCCTGCCGACTTTCGGCACGCGTTGGCTCGCGCCCCGCCTGCCACGCTTTCTGGCCGATCATCCAGGGATCACGATCAACCTTGGCACGCGGCTGAAACCCTTCGACTTCGAGGAAGAGGGCTTCGACGCCGCAATCCATTTCGGGACGGAGAACTGGGCCGGAACCGGCTCGGTCAAACTCTTCGACGAACGGCTTGTCGCATGCTGCGCGCCGCGTTTTCTAGCCGATCATCCGGTCGAGGAACCCGCAGACCTGATCGGTCTGCCACTGCTGCAGCTGGAGACACGCCCCAATGCCTGGGGCGCGTGGTTCGCCCACTACGGTGTAGACCGGCGGGTGGGGCAAGGCATGCTATTCGACCAGTTTGCGCCGATGATTCAGGCAGTGATCCACGGACTGGGCGTCGCCCTTCTGCCCGAGTTCCTCGCCAAACCGGAACTGGCCGACGGTCGTCTGGTGGAAGTCCATGGCGGGCCGGTTCGGGGCGAGGGAAGCTATTATCTTGTCTGGCCCTCTGTCGGTGCGTGGTATCCACCCTTGCAGGCTTTCCGCGACTGGCTGGTGGCCGAGGCCGCCGATCCGGATGGCGAGGCGATGCTGCCCCGTTGACCTTTGCCTTGCCTCGCATCACCCTGCACCCATGAACACGCGCGCCGATATCCATGACCGCCTCGCCGCGTCCTTGAAGGAGGCACGGAAGTCTAAGGGCCTCAGCCTCGATGCGGTGGCGAAGCTTTCGGGCGTGTCGCGGTCGATGGTCAGCCAGATTGAGCGGGGAGAATCGAGCCCCACCGTCTCGACGCTCTGGAACCTGACCCAAGCGCTTCAGGTCGATTTCGCAGGGCTTCTTGAGGGGCGTACCGCGCCGGGGATCGAGGTTATACGGGCCGAGGCCGCACCGGTGATCGCGGGCCGCGGTCAGGGCGTGCGAATCCGGATATTGTCGCCAGCCGAGGCGGCGGGCGAGCACGAGGTCTATGACCTTGTCTTCGATGCGAACGGCAGGCTCATCAGCGACCCGCACGGGCCGGGTTGCCGCGAACATGTCACGGTTCTGGAAGGCGCGGTCAGGGTTGTTTCGGGCGATGAAACGCAGCGGCTGGGCGTCGGTGACACTGCCCGATATTTCGCCGACCGTCCGCACCGGATCGAGGCCGAAGGTCGTCCGGCGCGCGCCATCCTGATCGTGCAGAACAGTTGAGAGCGGGCGGGGGCGCTGCCCCCGCACCCCCGAGGTATTTCGGGCAAGATGAAACAGAATCCGTGATTTGAGACGAGCGTCCGCCATGTTGACATTAACGTGATAACGGATAGTGTTCCGCCATACGGGAGGAGATTCTGCCATGTCCGACAAAGCCGCCTTCCTGGCCCATCTGGGCGAGACATTGACGGGGATTGAGGCTGACGGGCTTTTCAAGCGCGAACGGCTGATCACCTCTGCGCAGGGCGCGCATGTGACGGTAGCGGGGCGCGATGTCCTGAACCTCTGCGCCAACAATTATCTGGGCCTTGCCGACCACCCTGCCCTGATCGCAGCGGCGAAAACGGCGATGGACGATCACGGCTACGGCATGGCCTCGGTCCGCTTCATCTGCGGCACGCAGGACCTGCACCGGGAGTTGGAGGCGGGGATCGCCCGGTTTCTGGGCAAGGACGACGCGATTCTCTTTGCCGCCTGTTTCGACGCGAATGGCGGGCTGTTCGAGCCGCTTCTGGGGCCGGAGGACGCGATCATCTCTGATGCGCTCAACCATGCTTCGATCATCGACGGCATCCGGCTTTGCAAGGCCAGGCGGTATCGCTACGCCAATTCCGACATGGCGGACCTTGAGGCGCAGCTTCAAGCGGCGCGGGCGATCGGCGCGCGGTTCATCATGATCGCGACCGACGGCGTTTTTTCAATGGACGGCTATCTGGCGAAGCTGCCCGAGATCGTGGCGCTGGCCACGACATACGGTGCGCTGGTCATGGTGGATGACTGCCATGCGACCGGGTTCATGGGGCCGCAGGGCCGCGGCACGCCTGCCCATGCGGGTGTCGATGTCGATATCCTGACCGGTACGCTCGGCAAGGCGCTCGGCGGGGCTCTCGGCGGCTATGTCGCCGGGCCGCAAGCGGTCATCGACGTTCTGCGCCAGCGCGCGCGGCCGTATCTGTTTTCCAACGCCCTGCCGCCTGGTGTGGTCGCGGCGGGGATTGCCGCACTCGATCTTGTTGAGGCAGCGGACGATCTGAGGAAGAAGCTTTTCGACAACGCCCGCTACTGGCGCAAAGGTCTGGAGGATGCGGGCTTCACGCTTCTGCCCGGCGAACATCCGATCATACCGGTAATGCTGGGCGAGGCGAAACTCGCGCAGGCGATGGCGGCGACACTTTTTGAGAAAGGCGTCTATGTATCTGGCTTCTTCTTTCCCGTCGTACCGAAGGGGCAGGCGCGCATCCGCACGCAGATGAACGCGAGACTCACGCGGGACGACCTGGATTATGCACTCGACGCCTTCCGGGCGGCAGGCAGGGCAGTGGGGGCACTCTGATGCGAAATGACATGAAGGCGCTGGCGAAGGCGAAACCCGAGGTGGGGCTTTGGATGGAGCACCGGCCTGTGCCCGAGATCGGGCCGGATGACGTGCTGATCCGCATCAGGAAGACCGGCATCTGCGGTACCGATATCCATATCTGGAACTGGGACGAATGGGCGGCGCGGACGGTGCCCGTTGGCCTTGTCACCGGCCACGAATTCGCCGGCGAGATCGCCGAGATCGGGAAGAACGTCGAAGGGCTGGCGATCGGCCAGCGCTGTTCGGGCGAAGGCCATCTGATCGGCAAGCAGTCGCGGCAGTCACGCGCGGGCAAGTTCCATCTCGACCCGGCTACGCGCGGGATCGGCGTCAATGAACAGGGGGCCTTTGCCGAATACCTGCGCCTGCCCGCCTTCAACGTCGTGCCGCTGCCGGACGAGATCGACGACGAGATCGGCGCGATCCTCGACCCCTTGGGCAACGCAGTCCATACCGCGCTCAGCTTCGATCTGGTGGGCGAGGACGTGCTGATCACCGGCGCGGGCCCCATCGGCATCATGGCCGCCGCCGTGGCCCGCCATGTCGGGGCGCGGCATGTGGTTATCACGGACGTCAACCAGGACCGGTTGGATCTTGCGGCGCAGGTGACCGATGTCGTGCCGGTCAACGTCGCTCGCGAGGATCTGAAGGACGTCGAGGGCGCCCTTAATATGAAAGAGGGCTTTGATGTCGGCATGGAAATGTCGGGCAATCAGGCAGCCCTCGACCAGATGGTCGAGAACATGGTGATGGGCGGGCGCATCGCGATGCTCGGCATCCCGCCGGGCAAAAGCCCCGTCGATTGGTCGCGCATCGTTTTCAAGGCGATCACCATCAAGGGTGTCTATGGCCGTGAGATCTTTGAGACCTGGTACAAGATGATCGCGATGCTGGAAAACGGCCTTGATATCCGCCGGGTCATTACCCACCGTTTCAAGGTGGACGATTTCCGCGACGGGTTCGAGATCATGCGGTCCGGCAAGAGCGGCAAGGTCGTGCTGGACTGGGGTTGAGACATCCTCAGTCCAGCCCGATCAATACCCGCCCACCCTCGACCTTCACCGCGTAGGTCGCAAGGTTCACGCAGACAGGTGCACGTTTCGCCTCGCCCGTGCGGTAGTCGAACTGGCCATTATGCTTAGGGCATTCGATGACGTAGTCCATCACAAGCCCTTCCGACAGATGCACCTGTTCGTGAGTGCAAAGCCCGTCCGTGCAGAAATACGCGTCCTCCGGGCTTCGGTAGATCGCAAAGGTCCGACCGCCGTGATCGAAACGGATTACGTCCTCTTGCTCGATTTCCTCCGCCGCGCAGGCATCGATCCAACTTGTCATGCGCTTCCTCCCTTATTCAGCCGCACCGAGCGCAGTGGCGTGGAATTCTTCCTTGTAGGGTTTTGCCGTAGGCGGCAGATCGCGCCTGAGGAAGAAATCCTCATTGGCCAACTGACGCTTCAGGACCGGCAGAACCTCGGCATAAGCCTCCAACATCGACCTGTTGGGGCGCGGCAGGTCGTCCTTGATCCGTTCGTGCAACGCGGGCAGGCGGTGATAGGGCACCATCGGGAACATGTGATGTTCGACATGGTAATTCATGTTCCAGTAGATGAACCGGCTGACCGGGTTCATGTAGACGGTGCGGCTGTTCAGCCGGTGATCAACCACATTGTCGGCAAGACCCGCATGCTGAAGCATGCCGGTCAGGACATGATGCCAGGCGCCATAGAGACGTGGCAGGCCGATCAGCATGAGGGGCAGAACCGATCCGATTGCCAGCGCGGTCATAATGGTCGCGCCATAGATCAGCACCCAGGTCCGGGCCACGCGGATGACCTTCGGTTGCTCGCTGTCGGGGATGAAACTCGCTTCCTCGGGGTGGAGCCGGCCCGAAGCGTTCCAGAGCATCCGCGACCAGCCATTCCAGGCATCCATGATACCAAAGACATTCAGGACAATTCGAAACAGCGCAGGCGGACGCATCGCCACGATCTCCGGGTCGCGGCCGACAATGATCGTATCGGTATGGTGTCGCGCATGGCTCCAGCGCCAGGTGACAGGGTTCCGGATCATGCAGAAGCTGGCGACCTGATAGATCAAATTGTTCATCCAAGGGGTACGGAACGCGGTGCCGTGCCCGCATTCGTGCCAGCGCGAGTCCATGGCCGAGCCATAAAGCACGCCGTAGGCCAGCCAGAACGGCGCTGACCACCAGCTTGGCCAGAGTGCGACGCCCACCGCCGCAAAGGCGATCATTGCCGCAAAGAGGATCATCGCGTCTCGGATGGCCGGTCCATCCTCGCGCGCCATCAATGCTTTCATCTCCTTGCGCGGAATATCCGTGTGATACCATTCCGCCGCCGCAAGGCCGGTTTCAACCGCGCGTTTCGCGTCCTCACCCAGAAGGCTGTAGTCCCGTTTCGTCATATCTGGCGTCCCGAATTGTGCCTGCGACAAGCCTATTGGCTATTGCTACAGCGCCCTATATCGGTGCTTGGCTTCTCGTCAGATATCGTCAAAACTCGATCACACAAATGATGTTTTCACATCACTGACGAGGGCATGATGGCGCGACGCAGGACAATTTCGGACGTGGCGCGAGAGGCCGGCGTAAGCACGGCGACAGTCGACCGCGTGCTCAACGGACGCGAAAAGGTACGCGAATCCACGGCGCGTCAGGTTTTTGAGGCGGCGCACCGGATCGGCTATCACGCGGCGGGTCTCATAGGCCAACGGATAAGGACCGAATTGCCGCTGATGCGCTTCGGCTTTGTCATGCACAAGGAAAAACAGGCCTTCTACAAGAATTTCGCCGCCGAGATGGAGCGCGCTGTGCTGGCTGCTCCGAATGTGCGGGGCGAACTGATCATCGAGTACTCCGCGTCGCAGGCGCCGAGTGACTTCGCCGATCTAATGCGGGGGCTGAAAGGCCGGGTCGATGTGATGGGGGCGACCGCAGTGACCCACCACATTGTCACCGAAGCCGTACAGGAACTGCAGGAAGACGGCATTCCCTGCTTCGCGCTTCTCAACGATTTCGCGCAAGGGGTACGGCAGAACTACATTGGTCTGAATAATCTTAAGGTTGGGCGGATCGCGGCATCCATGATCGCGACGGCCGTTCACAAACCCGGAAAGATCGCGGTTTTTGTCGGCGGGTATCGCTGGCACGGGCACGAATTGCGCGAAACCGGTTTCCGATCCTATTTCCGCGAATATGCGCCACAGTTCACTGTGCTCGATACGCTGGTGAACTTGGAAACCCGGCAGCTTACCTATGAGGCGACGCTGGATCTTCTGGCGCGCCATCCCGATCTGCGCGGCATCTACTGCGCAGGTGGCGGGATGGAGGGCGCGATCGCCGCGCTGCGAGAAGTCCGACAGCCCGGAGATGTCGCGCTGATCGTCAACGAAGTGACGCCTGAAACCCGCGCGGGGCTTCAGGATCGCTACATCACTTTGGTCATCTCAACCCCGCTGACAGTCCTGTGCCGGGACGTCGTCACACTCATGTCCAATGCCGTCATGAACGGCATGTCGGACGTGGTCGGCCAGCATTTCCTGCAACCTGAGCTTTACCTGGCCGAAAGCATCTGATGATGAAATTACATCATCATCATGATGTTGATTTCGTCACGACTGACGAAAACTGACCCTCACACATTGACGATTCGCCGAGCCTGTCGTCACCTTCCGCCCCAACCGGCATCAGATCGGCCCCCGGCAACGGCCGTCGGGGAAAGGGAGGAACCATACAACATGCTGCC
>JAUIDM010000478.1 GCA_030428915.1 Alphaproteobacteria bacterium
CATGACCTCGAATGCGGGTGCCGCGGAACTGGCAAAGTCCGCCATAGGCTTCGGTCGCGCCCGGCGCGAGGGTGAGGACACGGCGGCGATCGAACGGACCTTCACGCCGGAATTCCGCAACCGTCTTGATGCGGTCATCTCGTTCTCGGCCCTGCCGCGCGAGGTGATCCTGCAGGTCGTGGACAAGTTCGTTCTGCAGCTTGAGGCGCAACTCATGGACCGCCACGTCCATATCGAGCTTTCGCCCGATGCCGCCAACTGGATCGCCGAGAAGGGCTATGACGACCGCATGGGCGCCCGCCCGCTCGGCCGGGTGATCCAGGAGCATATAAAGAAGCCGCTGGCGGAAGAGCTTCTCTTCGGCAAGCTCACCAAGGGTGGTGTCGTCCATGTTCGGCTGAAGGATGATGCGTTGGTGCTGGAAATCGAAGAACCGCAAAAACCGCGGCTTTCGGGATCAAAACCACCGCTTCTGACAGCGGATTGATTGTAAAACAAAGGCCCGCCACCCGGCGGGCCTTTCGCTTCTGGAAATTTCCTGGTGCGACCAGAGCCGGTCGGGGTTTCAGACGCGAGGTTTCCCCTTCCATGTCGCGAGCCATGCCTTGAGCCGGGCCCAGACGCCGCGCGCCCGTCCTGCGGCCGCGTCTGCGCGGTCCTCGACGCCATCCCAGGCTTCACCCACATCCTCCAGCACCGGATCAATCGACCGCTCGCGGAACTGCAGCCACATGCGCCGCAGCATGAACAGGATCACGCCCAGGAAGATGAAGAAAAAGATGTTGAACCACGGAATGATGGTCACGTCCGGCCCTGCGACCGGCTTGATCGCGACCGCGTTCGGGAAGGCCGAGAAATACACGTTCCGCCAGCCATAATGTGTGACGGAGACCCATTGGGGATCAGCCGCGGTTGATTTCAGATCTTCAGCCTCGGTCTGAAGGTTCGCAGTATCGAACTTGAAATAGGGCGGCCACGACCAGCTTGTATCCTCATTGCGGTAGACCATCGGCTTGCCATTGGCCTTGACCGTCTGGATGAACTGCACATCGCGGTTGATCAGCCCCGTGGATTGATCGTCCGGGCTCGACCAGAAGATCCGCGTCCAATCGTCCAGATCCTGCCGCTCCTGATAGGTGTTCACCACCCGCACGATGTCGTGCTGCGGCAAGGTGTAGTGGAAGAACCCGATCACCGTCAGCGCCAGCAGCGTCAGGACCGTCCATTTCGCGTATTTCATAACCGCCCTCCGGGCTCAGTTCGTCAAATAGATCAACAGCAGGACCGCCAGTGTCGGGATCACATAGACGAGCCAGATCAGCTTCTTGCGCAGGCTTTTTTGATAGTCCTTCATGCCCGCCTCGATATAGGCATCCCGGGCAGGTGTTTCACCCCCGCCATGCTCGCCGTCCCATTCCTTTTCCAGCCGCTCGCGCTCGACCGATCGGGAATAGATCGACAGAAGAACGTACATGATCGTCATGGCAATGAAGCCAAAAACGGCGAGGCGGACAAAGGCGATCATCTGCGTTCCTTCCTGACAGAACCCCAGGGGCCGACGGCATCGACGATATCTTCCCTGCGCCCCGCGGGTCGACCCCATGGGCCGGGCTCCACCACCACGCCGGCATCATCCATGCCCGGCTCGGGCCCGAACAGGTCGCGCCGCGCACCCGCCTTGTCGATCTGGTATTCGCGTTCAAGGTAGTCGGCCACGAATTGCTTCTTAGCCTCGGGCCAGGACCGGTAGAGATGGTAAAAGAGCTCCTTGTGGCAGATGTAAAGCTGGCGCACGTCCAAAGGCGAGAGTTCTGCCAGAAGCATGTTGACCAGATCCCGATCGGCATGGGGCTTGGCCCGCAATGTGTAGAAATAGGCGGGATGCATCGCCGTGATGCGCGGAAACCGCCCGCCCGTCTCCACCCACCTGAGAAGCGCGGCAAGCCCATGGAATTCCTCGGGCAGCCGCGCACCCATGCTGGCCGCCGCCTGCCGCAGATCGCGACGCGACCCGTGGCCGATATCAAGACCAATCTCTGCCGCGGCCGAGACGACGATGAAATCCATCTTCTGCCGCAGGATCGCGGCGGCGTCCGCGCCCCGCGCCTCGTGGATCGGCTCGACCAGATCATTGATATCAAGAAGCTTCGCCACCTGATTGCGGTCACCGAGATCGAAGACGTAATTGATGGGCAGCGCGCCGAGCTTTTCCTTCGGCCCGACCGAGAGGGCGGCGGGATGCTCCACATCGCGGAAAAGGTAAAGCCCGCCGAAATGCGCGGTCCAGAAATTGCCCTGATCGAAGCTGGTGGCCTTCAGCGTCACCGGGTTTCGGATCACATCGCCGGTCTTGGTCGCAAGCTGGATCATCTCGCCGATCAGCACATCATCCCACCAGCCGTCCTCCTCGGTCCTCAAGCGTTCGATGAGGCCGGAAAGCTTCTGCCCCTCGGCCACATGATTGCCGGTCGTGTCGGCGACGACGGTGATGCGGCGGATGTCGAAAAGCCGCTTCGGCTCGTTCAGGTCATAGACCGTGTTCTCCAGCTCCCCCGCCACCGCGTCCCGCGCGGTCAG
>JAUIDM010000479.1 GCA_030428915.1 Alphaproteobacteria bacterium
GCGGCTGATCGCAGAGGAGGCGGCGGAGGGGCCGGCGCTGATCCTGCTGGGCCCGCTCGCCGAGGGCAGATGAGCCGCGTCATCGTGACTGTCTGCCGGTCTTGTCCGGCGGGGCAGGACGGGCTTGCCGGGCGCCTGCGCACGGCTCTGGGCGCGGACGCGTTTTTGCGTGAGGTCGACTGCATGTCGGGCTGTACCCGTCCGTCGACGGTCGCGTTCCGCGCAGAGGGCAAGACTGCTTATCTGTTCGGCGAGATCACCGAGGCGGATATCCCAAATCTCGTGATTTTTCTGAGACTCTATTCCGCGTCGGAAGACGGCAATCTTTCGGATGCGCGCCCGCTCGGGTCGCTCAGGGAAAAGGCGATAGCGCGCATTCCGGGCTGAAAGGTCGCAATCCGCACCTTCCATGGCGTTAATCCGCCTTGACCGCGCGGCGTGGTTACTGGCAGATGGAACTTGCATGGTGTCCGACAGGCGCAAAGCGTCCGGACCGAAACGGGAATGGGGAAGGGTGGACCAAAGGCGGCACCCGAAGCCCCAACCGCCCCCGCGACTGTAGGCGGCGAGCGGCTTTCCAAAAAGCCACTGGGGTTTCAGCCCCGGGAAGGCGGAAGGCGCGCGACGACCCGCAAGTCAGGAGACCGGCCATGCGTGAAGGTAACGCGAGCGCCGTCGGGTGTGACGGCAAGGAGAGAATGATGAACGCGAACAACCAAACCGCCGCCAAGACCTCCACCGGTCTTCTGTCCATCCTGTTCGTGGCGCTGGTCGGCGCCACCGTGATGTTCGTCGCGGGCCATGCGCAATCGGCAACGCTGCACGATGCCGCGCATGACATGCGCCATGCGACCGGGTTCCCCTGCCACTAAGGCGGGCTGACGGTCCACGAATGATACAACGTATGCTGGCCGGCGGGCTGATCGCCGGCTTTGCAGCAGGGTTGCTTGGCGCCCTGCTGCATTTCGCTTTCGTTCAGGAACTGATTCTTCTGGGCGAGGAATATGAAACCGGTGCTCTGACCCATTTCGCGGGATCCGGCGCGGCGCCCGATGCGGCGACCCATGACCACAGCCATGATGCCGGTGAGGCCCCGCATGATCATGGCAGCGACGGCGAAACCTCTGCCTTTCAGCGGAACGCGCTGACGGTACTGTTCACCGGCTTGATCTATGCAGGCTATGGATTGATCCTGGTTGCGGGTTTTGCACTTGCCGAGCATTTCGGTCGCACGATCAGGGCGCAGGACGGCATCCTTTGGGGAATTGCAGGCTTTGTTTCACTGCAACTGGCACCTGCAATGGGTCTGGCGCCGGAGCTTCCGGGAACGGTCGCTGCAGACCTCGGGGCGCGACAGGTCTGGTGGTGGGGCACAGTCCTTGCGACCGGTACCGGGCTTGCGCTTCTGGCCTATGGCCGCGGCATCGTCGCATGGGCAATCGCGGGCGCACTGCTCGCCGCACCGCATGTCATCGGCGCACCGCAACTGGGCGAATACTATGGATCTGCGCCGCCAGAAGTCGGGGCCGAGTTCGCGGCGCGGGTCCTAGGCGTCGGGTTTGTCGTGTGGACGGTGCTCGGCTGGCTGGCCGGTCGTTTCTGGGCAGCTGACCCTGCCTGAGCCGAGGGCAGCTTTCAATCTGGCCCCGCGCGATGGACTCGCGCGGGGCCTTCTGCCATCTGGGGAACCATGATCGAGCTTCTTCTCATCGGCATCGGCACGGGCAACCCTGATCACCTGACACTTCAGGCAATCAAGGCGCTGAATTCGGCCGATCTGATCCTCATTCCGCGAAAGGGCGAGGCGAAAGAGGATCTGGCCGGGCTTCGCCGGTCGATCTGCGCCGATGTTGTGACCAGTCTTAATACCCGGTTTGCCGAGTTCGACCTGCCGGTGCGCGACCCTGCCATCGCCGATTACAGGGCGCGCGTGGACGCCTGGCACGACGCGATCGCGCAGGTCTGGACCGACACGATCCAAGCGGAAATCGGCCGGTCCGGTCGTGTCGCACTGCTGGTCTGGGGCGACCCTTCACTCTACGACAGCACGCTTCGCATTGCCGCGCGTGTTGAGAGAACCCTGCCGATGCGGTTACGCGTGATCCCCGGCATCACCTCGCTACAGGCGCTGACCGCCGCCCACGCGATACCGCTCAATGAGATCGGAGCACCCTTCACCGTGACGACCGGGCGACGCCTGCGGGAAGAGGGCTGGCCTGAAACGGTCGATACGCTCGCCATCATGCTGGATGGCGAATGTTCCTTCCGGTCGGTCGCGCCTGAGGGCGTGCATATCTGGTGGGGCGCCTATGTCGGCATGGACGACGAAATCGTCCTGTCCGGTCCTTTGGCCGACGTGTCGGACCGGATCGTCACCACGCGCGCCGAGGCACGGGCCCGGCATGGCTGGATCATGGATATCTACATCCTCCGCCGGACCTGACGGGTCAGCCCTGGCGGATCGTATCGCCCGGCTCCAGGACCGGTGTCAGTTCAACATGTTCGCCGCCGACCAAGCCGGTTTCCGACCGGCCCGCCACGATGGCGGCGGCGCGGCGGCCGATTTCGTG
>JAUIDM010000480.1 GCA_030428915.1 Alphaproteobacteria bacterium
CCTCAAGGGGCTGGCGAGCGAGAACCGCTAAGAACCGGCAGGCGGGGCTACCGGTCCCGCCTGCGCACGATCTGGCGCAGGACCCCGTGCAGCGTCTGCACATCGGCGCGTGTCAGCGGCATCCGGCTCCAGAGATTGCGCAGGTTCAGCTTCATCCCCTCGGCCTTGGTCGCGGGGAAGAAGAAACCGGCCTCCTCCAGCCGCTCCTCATAGTGGTCGCCCAGCTTTTCGACCTCAATCGCGGGGGCAAGCTCGGTGCCCGCCAGTTCCAGAACTTCGGGCGGAGTCCGGTCGCCCTGCCGCCTCCATTCATAGGCGCATAGCAGCACGGCCTGACCGAGATTGAGCGAGGCGAAGTCCGGGTTCACCGGGATCGAAATGATCGCGTTGGCGCGGGAGATGTCCTCATTCTCCAGCCCCGCCCGCTCTGGGCCGAAAAGCACCGCGACCTTCTGGCCGGAGGCCGAGAGCGCCCGTGCATGTTCCATCGCCCGTTCCGGCGTCATCACGGGCTTCGTCAGGTCACGGCTGCGGGCGGTCGTGGCGAAGACATAGGCACAGTCGTGGATCGCATCGGGCAGGGTTTCGAACACGCCCGCATGGTCCAGGACCTTGCCCGCCGCGCCCGAGGCCATGGCGACGGCGCGCGGATTGGGCCATCCATCGCGCGGGTCGATGAGCCGCATGTGCGAGAGCCCGAAATTCAGCATCGCCCGTGCGGCCGCGCCGATATTCTCGCCCATCTGGGGCCGGACGAGGATGAAGGCGGGCTGAAGGTCGGACATCGTCGTTTTCCTGTTGTTCGGGGCCTGATACGATGATGCGCCCGACCCTGCAAGGAGGCGGCCATGCCCTGGGATGAAGGACTGGCGCAGATCCTGCGCGACGATCTGGCGGACCTGCCGATCCGCGAACAGAAGATGTTCGGCGGGCTCTGCTTCCTGATGAACGGCAACATGCTCTGCGGCATCCACAAGGGCGGCGCGCTCTTTCGCGTGGGGAAGCCGAACATGGGTGCAGCCCTTGCGGTGCCCGGCGCGGGGCCGATGCGCTTCACCGGGAGGCCGATGGGCGGGATCATAGAGTTCAGCCCCGAGGCGACGGCGGACGACCAACGACGCGGTGAGGTAATGACATTGGCACTTGCCTTCGTGAAAACCCTGCCCGCCAAGTGACGCCCCCATGGCCAAGCCCCGCAATCTGCGCTAATCGGCTGCGAACCCGAAAGCGCCGGAGCCGCATATGGCCGAGAACGACCGCCCGCAGATCTACCTGATCACCCCCCCGGATTTCGACCTGGGGAGCTTTCCCAACCGTCTTGCCTCCGTTCTCGATGCGGAAGAGATCGCCTGCATCCGCCTGGCGCTCGCCGGAGGGGACGAGGACCGGATCGGCCGGGCAGCGGACGCTGTCCGGCTGATCGCGCATGAGCGTGACGTGGCGGTGGTGATCGAGACGCATCTGAAACTGGCCGAGCGTCACGGTCTCGACGGGGTACATCTGTCCGATGGGGCACGCAGCGTGCGCGAGGCGCGCAAGGCTTTGGGCGCCGACGCCATCGTCGGCGCTTTTTGCGGCACCTCCCGGCACGAGGGAATGAATGCCGGCGAAGCGGGCGCGGATTACGTGGCCTTCGGGCCGGTGGGTGAAACCGCGCTCGGCACTGGCGCCCGCGCCGAACGCGACCTTTTCGCCTGGTGGTCGGAGATGATCGAGGTCCCGGTCGTGGCCGAGGGCGGGCTGACCGCGTCCCTCGCCGCCGACTTCGCCCCGGTCACGGATTTCTTCGGGGTCGGCGGGGAAATCTGGTCAGCCGACGATCCGGCACGGGCGCTGAAGGAATTGCTGACTGTCTCCGCGCGATAGGGCCGACACCGCCCGACCTTTGGCAGAGACGCTCGACCCCCGCGGCGGCGAAAAAATCTCGGCCTTCCGCTTCTCTCTGGGACGCTATTCCAGGAAGTCATCCGCCAAGGCATCGCGCAACCCGCCGCGAACTGCCTCCTCGCAATATCGCGCCAATTCTTTCCGCGACGCGAGGGCGTCGACCCGAACAGGCTCGTGGAACACCACCTCGACCGCGCCCTGCCGGGGTTTCGCCAGCACCTTGGCCAGATGCGGCGCGAAGGCCATGTCCCCCCACCAGCCGTAGAACCGCGCGGTCGCGCCCGGCGGCGCGCGGTAGATCACCGTCACCGGCTGGATCTCCATCACATGTTCCAGACCGTGACTGTAGAAGGCCGCAAAGAGCGTCGGCTTGAACGGCAGGACGCGCAGCCCGTCGGTTGACGTCCCCTCGGGAAAGAACAGAAGCTTGTGGCCCGCCCGTATCCGCCCCTCGAAAAGGGTCTGCTGGTGTTTCGCCTGCTTCGGATCGCGGGCGATGAAGGCCGTGCCCGTCGCGCGCGCCAGCCAGCCGATGAAGGGCCAGCCGGAAACCTCGGCCTTGGAGACGAAGTAGACCGACTGACAGGCATTCAGGGCGAAGATATCGAGCCAGGAGGAGTGGTTCGCCACGACGGCGCCGACATGATGCATCGGCTGGCCCCGGACCGAATAGCGTATTCC
>JAUIDM010000481.1 GCA_030428915.1 Alphaproteobacteria bacterium
CGAGAAGAGTTTCTTTCCGTTCGACGCCCGCCATGAAGAGGCCGAAGCCGCGCCCCGACGACTGGCTGCCTGAACGCGATCCGCCACACTCACGAAGACGCCCGCATGCTTCCCGCATGCGGGCGTTTTCTGTCGCCCCCCAAGCAAGATGTGCCGCTGAAACAAACGAAACCCTTTCGTCCTGAACGCGCCGTTCGGTTGAAACATCCGCACGTCAAGGAATGCACAACACAATCAGGGAACCTTGAAATGCCGCTTCGCGTGGACACAGTCATCATTGGTGCGGGTCAGGCAGGCCTGGCGCTTAGCCACTGCCTGACCGTAAGGGGAATAGAGCATGTGGTGCTCGAACGCGGCCGTGTCGGCGAACGCTGGCTTTCGGAACGCTGGCCGGAGTTGAGGCTCCTTTCTCCGAACTTCGTGACCCGCCTACCCGGCCTCGGCGACCTCGGCGATCCAGAGGGTTTCATGCGGTCGAGAGAATTTGCCACCCTGCTGAATGATTACGGACGCGGTTTCGGAGCGCCGATCAGGACGGGCTGCGAGGTAGTGTCGGTCAATAGGGCGGGAGACCGCTTCTTCGTCTTCACGACGCGCGGCGCGTTCTCGGCCAGCGCGGTCGTCATCGCGACCGGTGCCTGCGATCAGCCAGCGATTCCAGCCTGGGCGGAGGAGTTGCCGGACGACATCCGGCAAGTCACCGCTACCAACTATATCGGACCCGACATGCTCGACGAGGGCGGGGTCCTGGTGGTCGGTGCCTCTGCCTCAGGGGTGCAGATCGCACGCGACCTCAGCGCTTCCGGCCGGCCGGTCACGATCTCTGTAGGACGTCACGCCCCCGCGCCGCGGCGGTATCGCGGTCGGGACCTCTTTTACTGGCTTGAGCGCACGGGATATCTGTTCGAGCCGCGGGATCCGGCGATCCCTGATGAACGGCTACTGACACTGCCGTCGCTCCAACTGGCCGGCAGAACCGACGGGCAGGAAATCAGCCTCGACCGGCTGAAGGCACAGGGAGTGACCATCGCCGGTCGTGCCCTTGGCGTGACGGCTGGTAAAGTTCATTTCGACGATTCCCTGCCAAAAGTGGTCTACGCCGCAGAGATCCGACTGAGCAGGCTTCAGTCCAGAATCGACCATTACATCTCCGGGATGGGGTTTGACGCTCCGCCGAGGCCGGAGGCCCGAAAATTCCATGAGAATGTGGGATATGGTCCGCGCCTACTGAATCTGGAGGCCGCCGGAATCCGAACCGTGGTCTGGGCCACAGGCTTCCGCCGGACGTATCCTTGGCTGCGACTGCCCGTGCTCGATTCCCGGGGAGAAATCCTTCATGCCGGCGGCGCCACGCCAGAGCCCGGGCTCTTTGCGATGGGTTTGCCCTTCATGCGCCAGCGGAGCTCGGCCTTCATTTACGGCACGGGTCGCGATGCCGAGGCCATTGCGGAAGGCGTCGCGGCGCACCTGACCATTTCGAAAAGCATTGCAGCATAAGAGGATAGAAATGATGCACAATTTCAGAGAGAACACTTTCGACGTCATCGTTGTCGGTGCCCGTTGCGCCGGAGCAGCGACAGCGATGCTTCTGGCGCGCCGAGGGGTGAAGGTTCTTGCCATCGACCACGATCATCCAGGCACCGATACGATGTCCACCCATGCGCTGATGCGCGCTGGCGTGTACCAGTTGCGCAAATGGGGCCTTCTCCACGCCATCATCGGCGCAGGAACGCCTGCGGTACGGCGGACAAGCTTTATCTATGGCGGCGAGGCGCTTGATATCGACCTGAAGGACGAGGACGGGATCGCCGCGCTCTACGCGCCGCGCCGAACGCTGCTGGACGCCACGCTCGCCAATGCGGCCGCGGCCGCGGGCGCCGAATTGCGCTACCGCACCGGTTTTGTCGGGTTCGTTCTCGACAGAGTCGGACGGGTGATCGGCGCCAAGCTGCAAACACCCACGGGTACCGTCGAGGAGGTGCACGCACCCCTCGTGATCGGGGCGGATGGCCGACGTTCCGCGGTGGCCCGTGCGGCAGGCGCACAGGTTACGAAAGCGGCGCAGAACACGATTTCCTGCGTGTATCAATACGTGTGCGGCCTGCCCAATCGCGGCTACCGTTGGCATTTCGCACCCGCTGCAGCGGGCGGTGTGATCCCGACCAATGACGGGCAGTCCTGCATCTTCGTCGGCCTGCCGCCCGAAGTACTGGCTGAATTGCGGAAGACCGGTCCCTTGAGGCTTGAAGAGATCGTCGCCCGCTTCGTTCCCGCCATGGCCGACGATCTTGCCGGGGCCCAGGCGACAAGCAGGCCGGTGTTCTTTCCCGGATTTCCCGGCTTCTTCCGCCAGTCGGCAGGCCCTGGTTGGGCGCTGGTTGGCGATGCCGGCTACTTCCGCGATCCGATTACGGCGCATGGCATCACCGACGCTCTTCGCGATGCGGAACTCCTCGCGGATGCGGTCGTCGCCGGTACGGTCGCCGACTACCCGGCGCTGAGGAACGCGCTGTCGTCTGAATTCTTCGCGCTGACTGACCGGCTGGCGGGGCTGGATTGGA
>JAUIDM010000079.1 GCA_030428915.1 Alphaproteobacteria bacterium
AACGCCCGCATGCGGGAAGCATGCGGGCGTCTTCGTGAGTGTGGCGGATCGCGTTCAGGCAGCCAGTCGTCGGGGCGCGGCTTCGGCCTCTTCATGGCGGGCGTCGAACGGAAAGAAACTCTTCTCGTTCCACCAGGAAATGAACGCGCGGATCGTTTCCTTGCTGTCCATGTGGTCAAAGCCGTTTCCGTAGCTTTTCGCCTTGCGCATTTTCTTCATCGTTCTGATCCTTTGGTCAGGGAGCGAGAGAGCGACCGGCACGACAGGCGCCGGTCGTCCGTCTCAGTTCGCGATGGCGGCAACCGTGACCGGCACGCCGTTCGTGAGCACGTCGAACACGGCTGAGCGGGCAACCGACTGGTGCACGATCTGCTCCAGCACCTCGTCAGAGGCGTCGCCTTTGATCTTGAAGGTGGCGCGGATGCCCGAGAAACCATTGCGGACGGTTTTGTCGAGGCCAAGGATACCGTTGAGGTTGATGTCGCCCTCGATTGAGGTTTCGACCGAGTGAAGCTTCACCTGGCGGATTGACGCGATGTTGCCGATGCCCGCGGTAATGCAGGCGGACAGTCCCGCAAGCAACATCTCGACCGGCGTGACGCCATTGTCGGTGCCGCAGAGCACCATCGGGTGGTCGCCGTCAATGCTGTAACTCTGCTTGTGTTCCTGCTCGGCCATCGCGCCGAAGAAGCCTGTAATGCTCGTCCGGGAATGGGTTCCGGAGAGCCACTCGCCATTGGCGCGAAAGGTGAACTTCGCGATATCGGGCGTCTGGCCGACCGCGCCGAGCGTGGCGACGAACGTCGGCACATCGACGCCGTTCATCGCGACCTTGGCGGGTTTGTCGGCGGTAGCGGTGGTCATTGATAATCTCCTGTCGTTAATGTCTGGGCTTGGCGGGCGAACCGTTCGCCCGATGGACAGAAGACCTAGGCCCGCCATGTTTCAGGCGAATTGCGCGGCATGTTTCAATGGTTTCGCTAGCCGGTGGATGAGCGGGCAATTATTTGCCGTATGTCCCGGTTGAGGCCACACGCTGCGCCAGCTCGGACTACATCGGCCGACTTGACTGATCCGCACTCTTCCTTGCGAAGAAGTCCAGATAGTGCCCCTCCAGCTGCTCGATGACCGGCGAGCGCTTTGCATAGGATCTCTCCAGCCGGATATTCAGGTGCTTCATCACAGGAAATCCGTCCTCCTCCAGGTAAGCCCTTTCGCCTGCGACCATGCTGCCCTCGACCAGGACGGCGACGCAAAGATTGGCAGTAACGGCCTGGTGTTGGGCGAACACACTGCGGCATACGCAGACCGGGCGATAACGTCGGTTCATCGCTTCCAGAGCGGCAACAAGCGGTAACTCGTCCTGGTTGCGCTCGTCCCAGACCGCGACAGGGAGTGGATCGACGCTGCTGAGATCAACCTCGGAGGGTCCGACCACGACCAGCCGGTCGGTGAACGCCACCGGGCCGCGCGTGGGACAGTTTCCTTCCGTCACGAAGGCGAGGTCAACGGATCCGTTGGCAATGCGTCGCGACAGGCCCAGGGAATCGTCGATCACGATACTGATCGTACCCTGCGGTAAAAGCTTAGCGAACTCGGTCATCACGTCTTTCAGAATCCGGTTGACGTAGGCGTCCGCCACACCGACCACGACGATCCCCTCGAACGCAGTCCGACGAAACATCGCCATGGCCTCGTCATGCATGTCCACGATCTGGCGCGCGGGGCGTAAGAGTGACTTGCCGTATTCCGTGAGCGTGACCGGAGTCGCTGCCCGGTCGATAAGGGGCTGGCCGACCATGTCCTCAAGCCGCTTGATCTGCTGGCTCACGGCAGACTGAGTGCGACCGACGATTTGCGCGGCGGACGTGAAGCCGCCGGAATCGGCTATGGCAAGGAACGTGCGATACAGTTCTGTGTCCATTAGCGTTCCTTATCGGATGCATACGAACAATTCGTTTGATATTGACGGGCCGATCAATCAAGACTTTCGCACGTTCAGATCAGGCAACAGCCACAAGGACTCAATCTCTGGAACTGGTGGTCTGATTGGGGCGTGATGACGGAAGCAACCAGGGAAGTTTAGACCAAGAATATAGCACGAAAGAGCTTTTCAGCTCTAAGTAATTGTTTTGCCTTTGACGCCGTGGGCTGGTGCGTTTTTTCAGCTCTTCGGCAGTGAGGTGGCGCGAGAGATTTCGCTCATGCCGATCATGGTCGGCCGCGCCACCAGCCACCCTCTTGATGACCGACCGGCCAATTCTGGTCGGGCCCGCTTTCTCGCGGCGGTCACGCTCATTAATTGACCTGACGATAGGAAACGACATGCACAATATTAATGCAAGTGCTGCATCTCACCGGGAAGACAGCCGTTACCCGACCGAATTATCGCCCAACGCGGCGAATATGCCTGCAAACACGCCCCGAGGGCCGCTGGTTGTCCTCAAGGGCGGCGCATCAGCCAGATTTTTCGACGCATCTCCGGATACACCCGCCATTTCCCGCCAGCGCGGCGGATTCGTCGCCGAATGCATCGGCATGATCGACGCGGCCGTGGCAACTATCAGGACGAAAAGCGGGGTGCGCAAACAGGCGCGCATGCGGCGCATGACCGATCGCGAGTTTGACTATCTCAGCCCCCATATTCTCAGGGACATCGGGTTATCCGGCGGTCGGAGCGACGTCTTTTTGCGCGAAACCGCTCTCCACGGTCCCAGATCCTAAACAACGAACAGCCAGGAAGCACAGTCCGCGCGCTTCTGCATGAACGAAAAGGAATTTAAAATGTCCGCCGCCTCCCTTGCATATGAACGACCCGAGGCCGGTTCATCGCCGGTTGTTCAGATCGACGTCGGTTCGTTCATCGCTCTCATGAACGTGGTCGCCAAGCAAGCCAGCCTTCCGTCCTTCGAGAGGCAGCTTGCTGTTGCAAACGCCCCAGACCGACCGCATTTGCACGCTGTCCGGACCGCGGCGGAAGAAGCCGGCAAAGGGCGGGACATCTCGCTGGTGAACATGCTCATTGACGTACTCGCGCCGGCGTCGGGCAAGGATTCAGAGAACGAGGCACAGCAGAGCCCGTCCAAGCACACACGGATTTTTCCCTTCGGCAAAACCTGGCTGCATATTGATGCAGCGAAACTGGTCGACTCTGAAGGGCGTGAAGTTCCTCTGACGGCGATGGAGTTCCGACTGCTCAAACACTTCGCCGAGAATCGCGGGCGGGTCCTGAACCGTGACCAGATCCTTGAGGGCGCGCATGACAGGTCATGGGACCCGTTCGACCGGTCCATCGACATCCGCATTTCACGCATACGCAAAAAGATTGAGCACAATCCTCAAAAACCGGAGGTTATCCGCACGGTGCGTGGCATCGGTTACATCTACGATCCCGCGTGATGCGCACAGATCCACAGACGATACGCCAGGCCGCTGCCCGCTCAACAGCCCGTCCTAGATGCGTCTTGCAACGGCTGTCTCAAAGAGGTGACTCAGCAGTTCAAGATACGCAAGGGCGGGCGACGCTTTGGTCGCAGCGGAACAGTCCGCAGGCGATTCCGGTGAGAGCCCGCTCGCGGCCAACTGAATCGCAGACGATTTGGTTCGATTGAGGCCTGACCAACACTGACAGTACTGTTCGGCATGCAATCTCGGCAGACGACGGGTTTCATCGAAAGCCTCCTGCCGCCGGTCGGGCTCGGCTGGGACGTGCCAGACGTTACCATCGCGGTCATGCATCGAGGACGTGTTGTACGGTGACTTGGGCGCTAACTTCGACGAGTTCACCCGTTTCGAGCGGGGGGCCGAGAAGGGTGCGGTTTCCCGGAACCACGCCTGCGCCTCGCAAGGCTGCATTGACGGCGGTCGGATAGTCAGCATGAAGAACAGGAAATCTGACATCGTCGAGCGCCACACCCCGTGATCCAAACCAATCCTCAAGTCTGTACCAGAGCCACTTGAGCCGACCGTAGCCGATGAGATCGAGTTAGCGATGTCGGAAGCTGGTATATCCTGTCGGCGCCCTTGCATCGCTTTTGGCTGACGTTTGTCGCAGAGATCCGAAAAAACCGGATGGCGGCCCCCCGACTGGTTGCTGCGACTGTTGCAAACGGATCAAGCCAATCGGCCTGCCACACAGTCTTAGCGAAACTCCACGATAAGCGCGTCAAGTAAAGCCTGCACACGTCGGGGTTGGACCCGTGTATTGGACCAAACGACTTGGAGCGGCAGAGCCGCCACCCGGAACTCGCTCAGCAAAGCAACAAGGCGACCGGCCTGAATATCCGCAGCAACATCGCATTCGGATTTGAGGACAATTCCCCGGCCTTCGACCGCCCAACGGCGCACAAGGTCACCGTCATTCGCAATACGATCCCCCCTGACAATGACGGACTGTCGCTGCCCGCTCACGATGAAGGGCCAGTTGCGGTCCGCATCGACACCGAAACGCATCAGGATGCAATTGTGCTGTGCGAGGTCGGAAGGGTGCCGAGGGGTGCCGCAGCGTTCCAGGTAGGATGGCGCGGCGCAGACTGTCCTTGCGCTGTCGGCCAACTTGCGCGCGATCAGGCTGCTGTCGGCCAGGGCGCCGTAGCGGATAGCCAGGTCGAACCCCATCGCCGATAGGTCGACATAGCCATCTGCAAGGTGCAGATCGATGGTAACCTCAGGATTGTCCCGCAGGAAATGGTCGATGATCGGCGCCAACCGGTTTCGGCCCAGATCCGAAGGCGCGCTCAGACGGATCGGACCTGCGATACGTTCGACACCAAGGCGGATACGGCTCTCCAGTTCCTCGGCTTCCGCCAGTATCCTGTTGGCCCCGGCCAGCAACGCCCGGCCTTCTTCGGTAACACTGATCGAGCGTGTGGTCCGGTTCAGCAAACGCGCGCCGTAGTGGGCCTCCAGTGCGGCAACTCGTTCCGAAACGGTAGCCGGAGACAAGCCCATCTCACGCCCGCCGGCGGCCAGTCCGCCCTTTTCGACGATGCGCAGAAACAGGGCAAGATTATCGAGCAACATACTTCGATTTTTCCGAATTATAATTTCGGAAACTAATCAATTATCCATTCAACACGCAAGGCGTAGTTCTTCGTCAAAGAGGAAATACGACCATGCAACTCGATCACGCCACCCTGCGGACACGCAACCTGCCCCGAACCCTGGCCTTCTTTGTCGAGGTGTTCGGGCTGGTTGAACGCCCCCGCCCAAGAGCGATCCGCGCGATCCCGGGCCATTGGCTTTATGCCGGGGACGATCCCATCGTGCATTTGATCGGTTCGCACGGGCTTGGCCCGTATCACAGCCCCGAAGCGTGGGATCATGTCGGGTTCCGGTTGAAGGGCTATGCCGGTTTCCGTGCCCGGCTTGATGGGTTGGGTATCGCCTATTCCACCATGGACCTCGAAGAGCTGGACGAGCGCCGCCTGTTCCTGCGCGCGCCGTGCGGCCAGTTGATCGAGGCTGTTTTCCGCAACGAAGGAGAAACGGCATGACACCGCTCCACAAAGCGCGCGCAATTGTGATCGGGGGTACCTCCGGCATTGGCGCATCGGTTGCCGACACGCTTGAGGTGCGCGGCGTCGAGGTAATCCGCGCCAGCCGGGCCACAGGCCTCGACCTGACGAAGGCAGCTGCGCTGGTTAATTGGTTCAAGGCGCAAGGCCCCTTCGATCACCTGATCGTCACCGCAGGATCACAGGCCCCGGGCGGCACCTTCCCCGCGCTTGATCTTGACGCGGCCGGCGCTGCTTTCGACGTGAAATTTTGGGGCTCTGTCCGGGCGGTTCAGGCCGCGATTCCATTCATCCGAGCGGGAGGCAGCATTACGCTTACAAGTGGTTTCCTTGCACGCCGCACCACGCCCGGCACCTTCACCAAGACGGCCATGAACGCCGCGTTGGAGGCGACGGTAAAGCTCCTCGCCAACGAGCTTGCGCCGCTGCGGGTGAATGCCATCAGCCCCGGCCTCACCGATACCGAGGCCTATGCTGCGCTGCCCGCGGACAAACGCGCTGCGATGTTGTCCGAAGCGGCAGCGCGCCTGCCCGCGGGGCGCGTCGCCCAGCCCCAGGACGTCGCCGCCGGGTACCTCTTCGCCATCGAAAACCCCTCTGTCACCGGCACCATCGTCGACATCGACGGCGGCGCCCTGATCGCCTGAGGAGGCACCGCGATGACCCTGAAGTCGAGAATGCCGCTGCAGGTCTGGATCCTGACACTTGCAGCCTTCGCGATCGGCACCGCCGAATTCGTGATCGCCGGGATCCTGACGCAAGTGGCCGAGGCCCTCGACATCAGCGAGGGACAGGCGGGGCACCTGATCACAGCCTATGCCGCCGCGATCGTCATCGGTGGCCCGATCCTCACCCTGTGGCTGGCCCGTTACGGCAAGCGACGGGTGCTGATCGGTCTCATGGCGCTGTTCCTGGTCGCGAACCTGCTGACGGCGCTGACGGACAATTATGCGCTTCTGCTGGTCAGCAGGGTTATGGCGGGCCTCACGCAAGGGCCGTTCTACGGGATCGGCGCCGTCGTCGCGACGCGCCTGGTCGGCAGGGAACTCGAGGGACAGGCCATCGGCCAGATGTTCGCCGGGCTGACGCTGGCCAATGTGCTGGGCGTGCCGGGTGGCGCCTGGGTCGGTCAAGTCTACGGTTGGCAGGCGCCGTTTCTCGCGGTCACCGCGCTCGCGGCCATCACGATGCTGGCGATCACCATCGCCATTCCGCGCCAAGGAGCGGAAGCACCCAAAAGCCTGCGTGAGCAGATCGGCGTGTTCGGCGATCGCAATCTGCTCGCCAGTCTGGCGATCACTGTCCTGGGATGGGCCGGGTTCATGACCTTCTACGGCTATATCGCACCCGTGGCGGAACAGGTTGCCGGCTTCGACCGCAGCGCCCTGACATGGATCCTAGTCATCGTTGGCCTCGGTCTGGTCGTGGGAAACAATTTCGGCGGCAAGTCGGCGGATTCCAATCTGCGCAGCGCGCTGCTCGGCTGGTCGGCCGCCATGATCCTGTCGCTCGTCCTCGTCGGACTGGTTGCGCCCTACCATTGGGCCTTCGTCGCGGCCGCGTTCGGTTTCGGGATCGCGTCTTTTGCCAACGTGCCCCCGATGCAGATGCGGGTCATGAAGTTCGGCGGCAGGGCCCCCGAACTCGCCGCAACAGCCAACATTTCGGCCTTCAACGTGGCCAATGCCCTTGGCGGGGTGATCGGAGGCCTCGTCGTCGACAGCGATCTGGGCGCCCAGGCCATCCCCTTCGTCGCTGCGGCCCTTTCAGCCACCGGCCTTGCCTTCATCTATAGCCAGGAGCGCTGACACCGCCCCTCGCCTCGCGTCCAACAAAGGAGACCAGATATGACTTCGCTCTTCGACCCACTCGACCTCGGCCCCGTCCCGCTGCCCAGCCGCATCGCCATGGCGCCGATGACCCGGTCGCGCAGCGCCCAGCCGGGCAATGTGCCAAACCAGATGATGGCGGATTACTATGCACAGCGCGCCAGCGCGGGCCTGATCGTCACCGAGGCCACGCAGATCACGCCACAGGGGCAGGGCTATTCCTTTACTCCCGGCATTCATTCGTCCGAACAGGTGGAAGGCTGGCGCAGCGTGACCGAAGCCGTGCACGGGGCGGGTGGCCGTATCTTCAACCAGCTCTGGCATGTGGGCCGGATGAGCCACCCGATGTTTCATGAGGGTGGCCATCCCGTCGCCCCTTCGGCGATCGCGCCGGACGCAACTGTCTGGATCGTGGACCCGGAAACTGGTGAAGGCGGCATGGTCCCTTGCCCTGTGCCGCGCGCTCTTGAAACGAAAGAGATCGCCGGCATCGTCGCCGACTATGCGAAAGCGGCGCGCAATGCCAAGGCCGCGGGTTTCGACGGGGTCGAGATCCACGCCGCCAATGGCTACCTGATCGACGAATTCCTGCGCGCCAGTTCAAACCACCGGACAGACACTTATGGCGGATCGGTCACAAACCGGCTTCGCTTCGCCGTTGAGGTGGCTGAGTCGGTCGCGGCGCAAATCGGCGCGGACCGCACCGGCATCCGCTTCTCTCCCTTCATCACCCAGCGGGGCATGGATGATCCCTCGGCCCCGGAAACGATCCTCGCCCTCGCGCGCGAACTCGACCGGATCGGGCTGACCTATATCCACCTCGCCGAGGCAGACTGGGACGACGCCCCGGAAACCCCTCGCGATTTCCGCGTGGCGCTGCGCGAGGCTTTTTCGGGCGCAATCATCGTTGCCGGGGGCTATGACCAGGCAAAGGCTGAACGCATCCTGTCCGACGGATTGGCGGATGTCGTCGCCTTCGGCCGCCCCTTCATCGCAAATCCCGACCTGCCCCGGCGTTTCGCCGATGGTCTTCCGCTGTCCGGGTTTGACGGTTCTTCGCTTTTTGGTGGCTCCGCGCAAGGTTACACGACCTACAGGGTCTGGGAGGACGCAGCATGACGGCCCCCCTGACCCACGAAGAGATCGACGCGGCGCGCGGCAATGACCGCATCGGCACCGAGCTCGTCGCCGAAACGGGCGGCATGCGGATCTGGCATCTGCGTCTTGCCCCGGGCGAAACACTCCGCGCCCATCACCACGGCCGGCCGTATTTCTGGACGGTCCTGACCGACGGCACCGCGCAATCCCGATACGACAACGGACGGGTTGTCGACATCACCTACAGTGCCGGGGACACACGCAATTTTCCCGACCTGAACGCCCGCGACGGGTTCGTCCATGACCTCACCAACACCGGTGTCACGGAGCTTGTCTTCGTCACCGTCGAATTCAACCACTGATAAAGGGAACCTCATGAACACCGTCACACTCGCCGCCGTCTTCGCCAGCCTTGTCGCCACCAGCGCCGCCGCAGAGTTCACGCTGACCAGCCCCAACCTGACCCCAGGCGGTCAGATCGCCCCGGCGCAGTACTGGAACAATTTCGGCTGCTCGGGCGAGAACCTGCGCCCTGCCCTGGCGTGGAGCGATGCGCCCGAGGGCACCAAAAGCTTTGCCGTTACCTTCTACGACCAGGACGCGCCGACCGGTAGTGGCTTCTGGCACTGGGTGGTTGTGGACATCCCGACCGAGGCGACCGGCATTCCCTCGGATGCTCTGCCGTCCGGCGCGAAGGAGCGCAATACCGACCTTGGACAACCCGGCTTCTTCGGTCCCTGCCCGCCGGTCGGCCGCGAACACACTTACACCTACACCGTCCACGCCCTCGACACCGAAACGCTCGAGGCCCCCGAAGGCGCCACCGCCGCGCTGACCGGGTTCTACATCAATGCCCATAGCATCGAGCGCGCCACGCTGTCGGTGCAGGCCGGGCCACGCAGCCAATGAACGGGATCAATTCCATGGAACATATCAAGACAACGAAAGCGGTCGCGCTGACCCGATATCTGCCGGTCGACAATCCGGAGGCGTTTATCGACGTGGAGCTGCCTGTCGTCCTTCCCACGGGCCATGACGTGCTGGTCGAGGTGAAGGCCGTCGCTGTGAACCCTGTCGACGTGAAAGTGCGCGCGCCCAAGGACAAGGTCGAGGAGACTCCGCGGGTTCTGGGCTGGGACGCGGCGGGCGTGGTAGTGGCGACCGGGTCGGACGCGACCCTCTTCAAGCCGGGCGATCGGGTGTACTACGCCGGTGACATCACGCGCCCTGGATCGAACCAGCAATACCAGCTGATCGACGAACGGATCGTTGGCCGCAAGCCGAGCACCCTGTCCTTCGCCGAGGCCGCCGCGCTGCCGCTGACCACGATCACCGCCTACGAAGCGCTGTTCGACCGGCTCGGCATCGACCGCGACGGCGCGGATGCGGGGCAGTCAATCCTGATGATCGGCGGCGCCGGGGGCGTGGGTTCCATCGCGATCCAGCTGGCCAAGCGGGCGGGGCTCAACGTCATCGCCTCGGCTTCCCGTCCCGAGACGATTGACTGGGTGAAAGAACTTGGGGCGGATCACACGGTCAACCACCGCCAAGACATGGTCGCCGAGACCCGGGCGCTCGGTTTCCATCACGTCGATCACATCGCGATCTTCAACGACATGCGCCACTGGGACACGGCGGTCGAACTGATCCGCCCTCAGGGTGGCATCGTGACCATCGACGATACCGATCTCCCCATGCCCATGGGCGGGATGAAGACCAAGGCGGCCAGCCTGCATTGGGAGTTCATGTTCGCCCGGTCAATGCACCGCACGCCAGACATGATCGAGCAGCACCGTTTACTGAACTGGGTGGCCGACGAGATCGACGCAGGCCGTATCCGCACCACTGTGAACAAGGTGCTTTCGCCGATCAATGCAGCGACCCTTCGCGAGGCCCATGCGCTCGTGGAAACCGGACGCACACGCGGCAAGATCGTTGTCGAGGGATTCTGAGGTCGCACCCTTCGTGGTACGCCCCGCGCGGGTTCTACTGCATCCGCGCGGGCGCAAACGCCTTGGCATAGGCCGAGGGCGACTTGCCCACATAGTCAAGAAAAGCCTGAGAGAAGGCGGAGCTGGAGGAAAACCCCACCTCGAACGCCGTCTCCGTGACCGAGCGCCGCTCGCGCCGCAACAGCTCCATCGCCCGGTTCATCTTCAGTTCGCGGATGAATTCCCGCCAGCTCTGACCGAGTTCGGCCAGCATATGCCGCCGCAAGGTGCGTTCCGACATTGCCACATGTGCCGCCACCTCGGGCAGCGTCACCGAAGGCCCCTGTTTCCGCGCAAAATCTATCGCCCGCTGCACGGTCGAATTTTCCGCATAGGGCGTCCAGTTGATCCGCTCGTGGCAGAACCAATCGGGCAGCATCTCGCCCAGCGTCACGAAGAAACTCGCCGCCTGGCGAGATCGCTCCACGGCCTCGGCCGTCCATTTGCAGCCATACTCCGTCATCATCTGGGCGGGATCGGTCACAGGCCCCACCCAGCAGCCATCATGGCGCCAGGCCACTTCACCGCGGGTGAATTTCGCGACCACCCCTGCCGTCGGCACACGGGCGCGAATGCGGAACATCCGGTCGGAGGGAATATAGACCATGTGATCGGCGGGGATCACCCATTCGCCGGCATGGCCGAACAGATCTATCTCGCCAAGAGTACAGCAGACCAATTGCCCACCCGGCTCGGCCTGAGTCAGATGATCAAAGCGCGCCGCGGCAAAGCGCACCATGCAACTCGGCGCGTCGCCATCAACCGCAAAGATTTCGTTCCACGCCATTGCGACACTCTCCAATCGCTTGTCACCAATTCCATAGCTGACCGGTTTACGGGCCGCCAAACATCCCATCAGCGTTTGTCCGAATATCAACCAAATTTGTCCCATTTTCGAATGCAGGACAAGTCCTATTTCCGAATACTCACCAGATACCATCGGTTTTCGGACAAGCCCGATACCGATGGACAAGGGAGGAACTCACATGCTGGACGAGCCTGCCGCACCTGGTGCGACCCATCCGGTCTTGTCGCTTTCGGGTCTGTGTAAGCGCTTCGGCGGAACGCAGGCCGTGGCCGATGTGGGCTTCACCGTCGCCCAAGGCCAGATCGTTGCTCTCCTGGGTGAAAACGGCGCGGGCAAGTCGACGCTGATCAAGATGCTGGCCGGGGTCTATACCCCGGACAAGGGCCGCTTACACTTCAATGGCCACCCGTTCGATCCGCGTGACGCCCATCCCGGTATCGCCTTCATCCACCAGGATCTCGGCCTCATCGAATGGATGACCGTGGCCGAAAACATCGCCCTGATGCAAAACGGCTATCCCCGTCGTTTCGGCCTGATCGACTGGGCCACCACCCGCGCCAACGCTCTGGCCGCGCTTGCCCGCGTGTCCGACAGCGTCGATCCGGACGCCCGAGTCCAAAGCCTCACCCGGACCGAGAAATCGCTTGTCGCCATCGCCCGCGCCTTGAACCGCGACGCGGCGCTGCTCGTGCTCGACGAACCTACCGCCAGCCTCCCGCAATCCGATGTCGAGATGCTGCACGATGTCCTGCGCAAGCTCCGTAATACGGGCGTCGCGATGATTTATGTCTCGCACCGTCTGGAGGAGGTGTTTGCCATCGCAGACCGTGTCGTGGTTTTGCGCGACGGGCTGAAGGTCGGCGACCAGGCCATCGGCACGCTCGACGGCGATACACTGATACAACTGATCATCGGGCGCGAACTGGACGAGGTCTTTGCCCGTCCTGCCGCCACCCCCGACGCTCCGGTTGCCCTGCGGATGGAGCAGGTCTGCACCAACGATGTCGGCCCGATCGACTTCACGCTCCGCCAGGGCGAAGTGCTGGGCCTCGTTGGCCTGCGCGGCGCTGGGCAGGATGCGGTGGGTCATGTCCTCTTCGGCCGCAGCGCGCCGACCACCGGTCAGATCACGCTTAGAGGCGGCATGCCGTTTCGCAGCACGCATCCGCGCGACTCCATCGCACAGGGTATTTGCATGGTGGCGGGCGACCGCAACGCCGACTCCGTTGCGCAGGGGCTTTCGGTGCAGGAAAACCTGTATCTCAACCCCGGCCTAACCGGACGCGGCCTGTTCAGGCCGCAGCGCCCCCGGCGCGAGGCCTGCGCGGCGAAGGCCATCGGCGATCGTTTCGACATTCGGCCGAACGACCCCGACGCCCCCATCGAGACGCTTTCGGGGGGAAACCAGCAAAAGGTCGTCATGGCACGCTGGATGGAAGTGGGCGGTTCGATCCTGATTCTTGAGGACCCGACCGCCGGCGTCGATGTCGGATCGAAAGCCGAGATCTATTCGCTGCTCCGCGATGCCCTTCAAAGCGGTCTCGCAGTTCTTCTGATCTCCACCGATTTCGAAGAGGTCGCGGCACTCAGCCACCGCGCCTGCGTGTTCCATGACGGGCGCATCGTATCGGAACTCTCGCATGAAGGCCTGTCGGTTCAGGCCCTGCTCAACGCGGCCTCTCTGGATGCCGCCCCAAGGGAGGACAGCTGATGCAATCGCTTCAATCCAACGCGCTTGAACCCACCCGGTCCGAGTTGGACGCACTGCCACTTCGGGCACGTCTCTGGCGGCTTATGCCAGTCTATGGTCTGCCAATCCTGACGGTGCTTTTGATCCTCGGCTTCTCGATCCTGTTGCCGCGCACCTTCCCCACCTATCTGAACCTGCGCGCCATCCTGGGCGAGAAATCCGTGATCGCACTTCTGTCGCTGGCCGCAATGATCCCGATGATGACGGGCCGCATAGACCTGACGGTGGGATACGGCATCGTAATCTGGCACGTGCTCGCCATCAGCCTGCAAACGGTCTACGGCATCAGCTGGCCGATGGCAGTGGTGATCGTTCTTCTTGGCGGCTGCCTGCTTGGTCTTGTGAATGGCCTGCTGGTCGAAGTCGCGCGGATCGACAGCTTTATCGCCACGCTCGGCACCGGCACGATTATTTATGCGTTGGCGCTCTGGCATACCGGCGGACGGCAGGTCAT
>JAUIDM010000080.1 GCA_030428915.1 Alphaproteobacteria bacterium
ATACCCACCCGCCAGCAAGGGCTGAAACAGCATCAGCGTCATCGCCACGATACCGGCAAATCCGGCCGCAATGTAAACGGGCTCTCGCCACGCGAGCAGTGGGCTCACCGATGCTGCGACGATCGGAACGCCTATGGCCGTCGCGAGCGCGGACCAGATCAGAGTCGCTTTGACCAGGTTCATGCGCTTCGACCCAAGCCCGGTCAGACCGGTTGCAGGACGAAATGCGCCTCCAGCCTGGCATCTTCTGCGCTTCCCATGACCGGGCGCAGGAAGACGGTTTCGAACTCACCGCTATCATAGGCGAGGTGGCCATGCGGTTGTCCGAAGGCAGGTACGATCTGCGGCATCTCAAGACGGAAGACACCGTTTGCATCCGTAAGCGTCGCACCGTGGCTTTGCGGGTCACGCTCGTGACCTTCGGTCGTATGCGCCCAGATCTGAATGCGCTGTCCCGCCAGCGGCGCGCCGTCACCGGCGCGCCGCACGGTGCCTGACATCCAGAAGCCCCCACTGCCGATCCGATCAACGATCGGAGCACCTGGCAGATAGTTGTTGGACCCGCCACGCATGGAGCGCGTCGGTTCGAACCCGCCCGTGCGGGCAGGCGAAAGCAGACCGGAAAGTCCGGTCGCGACAACTGCCCCGCCAGCGGCGAGAAGCGTTCGGCGGTCAAGCAGGATGGCACTCATTCGGCGTTCTCCCATCGTGGGGACTCTGATGCGGTCCAGTTAAGGGACCGCAAGGAAATGACGCCCGATTGTAGATCGTTTGCCGTGAAAGCCCAAGAACGAGGGGCGAAGTATGCAATGAATTGCCGCCACGATTTCGTGATTGCGGGCCCGAGAGTGCCAGTCGACGCCATTACGTGCCTCGACCGCGGCCACACCAGTGCCGGCCTCCGCTTGCCTCACGGCAAAGGCGATCTGATTGTCCGTGAATCGTTTTTCCGCATCTGGGCGCTCCTCTCCTTTCGGAACTGGGCCCGGCCATCGGCATTCAGTTCGGATGGGTTCTGGGTTCGGCCCCGGTAGATGCAGACGGTGCCGTAAAGATCGACGAAGGCCCGGCAGATTCAATCCACGCTCGGAAACCCGACCATGGGGGTGGTCCTTTCGGTCTCTCCAAGAGCAACCGCGATAATCCGCTCGGCTGCCAGATCGACGCCGTTTTCAGGAAGCATGTGGCGGGCGTTTTCCGCCAGCATGCCGCGCATCCCCGTGTCCTCAAGTGCCGATCGCATCGCCGCCATCAGTTCCTCGGCCGACCAATTTGCGCGATGGAGCCATCTGCCTGTCCCGGTTTCCATAGCACGCCGGGCGTTGTCATGGCCGTCCCAGCAATAGGGCATGATGAGCGAAGGGACACCGCAATAAAGCGCCTCGCAAAAGCTGTTGTTGCCGCCGTGGTGGATGAAGAGGTCGGCCTTGGCCACGACACTCGGTTGCGGGAACCACTGATCGAGAATGACGTTATCGGGTACCGCGCGATAGGCTTCCCGGAATGCACCGACATTGACGAGGAAGCGAGCGGGAAACCTGGCGAATACCGCGATCAGCCGCTTTATGAGGTCGGTATCGAGCGCGCCGAGGCTGCCGAAAGAAACATAGATCAGCGGCCCGTCACCCGCTGCGAATTCGGGAATGTCGTAGGGCGCCTCCTGACGGACGCATCCTTCGAGAAAGGTGAAGCGCGCGCTGTCCAGCCGGTTCTTTCGGTCATGCCGAAGGATCGACGGAGCCAGTAGCAGATTGTGCCAGGGCGAAGGTTCAAGGAACTGGCCCGCATCGAGCGGGGTCAGGCCATGTCGGGTGCGAAAACCGTTGTACCGGGCATGAACGGGTCCAACCGCGGCATTGTAGCGGTCAATGAAGGCGTGCCATTGCGTCCGGTCATTCGCCGGCAATCCGGACAAGTACGGCGGCACGTGCGGGTCTGGCAGTTCGGTTTCGGCGCATGAAATCACCCGCACCCAAGGACAACCCGAGCGCACGATCGCCGGAAACATCACGACGTTGTCGAGGACGACCGCGTCGGGTTTGAGCCTTTGCAAGAGGGCAAAAAGGGGGGCTTCGGCCTGTTCGGCGGTCTCGACGATCGCGTCCCAAGTGGGGGCGACATAGGTTTCGGTCTGGTCGGCAGGGTCGAGATTGAAATGCGGCAGGTGCCGGCCGATGAAATCCAGCCAATATGTCTCGGGCACCGGAGTGTCGGCCACTGGCAGATGGTATTCCTGAAAGCCGTACTCCGAGAATACGCCGGAGAATCCCGCATGACAGATGAAGACCGGCCGAGCGCCGCGCGCCTTCAGTGCCCGCGCGATGCCGACGCAGTTCAGCGCCGCACCGAAACTTGCCTCGGGGAATAGTGCGATGGTCGGGCCGATGCTCATCCCGTTAACCCCGGTGAGGAGTGGTACGGATCGCAAGCGGTGGCGCGCCCCGGTTCGCAGCCCTTGGCCGCTGGCTGCGCGACAGGCGCAGGTGGACGCGCAGCAGGTCGGCTGCGACCGCAACCTGATCGCTTTCCAGATGATCGAGGATCTGAAGGTGTTCCTGCATCGCCTGCCTGAGCCGCACCACGTTGCTGCGCACCACCGCACCCGGCAGCCCGCGCAATCTGTGATGGACCGCGAGCGCGTCGCTCACGTAGCGGTTCGATGCCCCGCGCGCGATCAGCATGTGAAACTCGAGGTCAAGCTGACCGAACCGGTTGCCGTCAAGCCGGTCGTCGGGTTCCGCCAGAAGCGCCACCATCGCGCGGCGCAGCGCCGCCGCCCGATCCTGATCGAGCGTGAAACCGGGCGTCGTCAGGGCGGCGGGTTCGAGAATCAGCCGGAAATCGAGGCTGTCCGACTGGGATTCCAGACTGTCTGGCAGGTTCGCGAAAACCCATGACTGGCCCGGCGCACGCGAGACGAGCCCATCCTCGGCAAGAGTTCCGAGCGCCTTTAGGACCGTCCGGCGGCTTGAGGAATAGCGCCGTATGATCTCGCCTACCGTCACGGTTTCGTCCAGCCGGCGGGCGGAACGGTCGCGGATTATCCGGGCCGCAAGCTCGGCCTCTTCGGGATCGGGCAATGGCTCGGCAAAGGCGGCAGCCAGAGACACCCCCTTTGCCAGCCGGTAGCCCTGATCTGCCGCGTGTTCGACAAATCCCTGTTTTGTCAGGATTTTCAGCGCCGCGCGGACGGGTGTGCGCGAAACGTTGCACTGCGTGGCAAGAAACTGTTCGGGAAGATGCGCGCCCGGCACCATCCCGCGTTCGAGCACGACATCAAGGATCCGGCGCGCGAGTTCCAGATGGTTCTGGCGCGGACGTGACGAAGCGGTTCTGCCGCCGGATTTCTGCATCATTCTTCCATGCCGTCGGGCGGCATTGCCGCCGCTTAGGGGATTGACGTATTTTTTCGCTGAATAATACTATCTGGTCAAGGCGATCAGCCAAGAGTCGCCTACTATTGGTTCAAAATCCTAAAATAATACTGACCGACTTCGATCGGCATCCAACAGAAGAGGACCTGAAATGACGCAACAAACCCCTCATTTCCGGCTATTGCTGGCCGGTGCCGCCGCTGCTGGCCTTGCCGCCGCTGGCCCGGCTTCGGCCGAACTCGTGATCTCGAACTGGGATGGCTACATGGCGCCCGACGCGGTTACTGCCTTCAGCAGCGAAACCGGTGAGGCGGCCGAAATGGTTGTCCATGCCACCAACGAAGAGATCATGGGCAAGCTGATCGCCTCGGACGGCGCAGGTTATGACGTTGTGTTCGTCTCGTCGCCCTTTGCGGAAGTGCTGCACAACCTGGATTTGTTGGAACCGATCGACGCGGGCAAGGTGCCGAACCTCGCCAACCTCTATCCGGAGGCGGCAGCCCTGCCGCACGATCCGGGCAACAGCTTCTCCGTACCCTATGCCTGGGGCACGACAGGGCTTTGCTACCGCTCCGACCTCGTTTCGCCAGAGCCCACGTCGTGGAATGACCTCCTCCATCCGGCGGAAGCGCAGGCGGGCAAGGTCACGCTTCTTGGCACCGACCGCTGGTTGCTGGCCGCAGGGTTTCTGGCCAATGGCCACTCGGTAAACGAAACCGATCAGGCCAAACTTGACGAGGTCGAGGCCGACCTGATCGAGGCGAAGAAAACAATGCTCGCCTTCGATGACACGACCTTCTACTCGAAGCTGGTTTCCGGTGAGGCAACGCTGGTTCATGCGTGGGATGGCTGGTGCAACTACGGCATCGCCGAGAACCCGGACATCAAGTTCATGATACCATCCGAAGGATCCGACCTCTGGGTCGATACGATGGTGGTGATGAAAGCGTCACAGAACAAGGACGGCGCATTCAAGTTCATCAACTACATCCTTGACGCCAAGAACCACGCCTGGGCGGCGGAGAACATCCTGTACAAGGTTCCGAACAAGCCCGCGATGGAAAGCCTCTCGCCCGACATGGCTGCGACCTATCCCAATATGGGGATGGCACCGGCAGACCTCATCGCACTGGAGCAACTTCGCGACGTGGGAGAGGCAAGCCGCGCCTATGCCAAGGCCGTCAGCGCGATCAAGGCCGCGCAGTGACCTGAGAGGCGGGGCCGGCCATCCGGCCTCGCAACCCCAGCCGCAAAGATCCGACGCGTGCAGCATCCGAACACCCGCTCGACCCTTCTGATGGCGCCGGCCCTTCTGTGGCTGACGGCACTGATGGTTGTTCCGTGCGGCCTGATCCTTGCGCTCGCCTTCTTCCGGCGCGGGCTTTACGGCGGGATCGACTACACGTTCACGCTGGAGAATTTCGCGCTGATCGTCGATCCGCTTTACGCAGGGATCTTCCTGACTTCGGCGCGGATCGCGGGTCTTGCGACGGTGATCGCCGTCGTTATCGGTTACGCCGCCGCCTACGCCATCGCCGCAGCACCGCGCCATCGTCAGCCGCTTCTCCTTTTCCTTGCCGTCCTGCCCTTCTGGTCGAACTATCTGATCCGCACGTATGCCTGGATCGTCCTCCTGAACCGTGAGGGATTGATCACCCAGGGTTTGCGGATGCTGGGCTACGAGGGAGAACCGCCCTCGATGCTCTACACCGAGGGCGCGGTGATCACAGGTCTCGTCTACAACTACCTGCCCTTCGTGATCCTCGCCTGCTATGCGCCGCTCGCGCGGCTGAACCCGGAACTCGCCGAGGCGTCGCGCGATCTCGGCGCCTCGGCTTTCACCACGTTCCGCCGCGTGATCCTGCCGATGACGGTGCCGGGAATTGCAGCAGGCGCGGTCTTTGTCTTCGTCCTTTCCATCGGCAACTTCATCACCCCCGCCCTTCTCGGGGGCGGGCGTTTCCAGATGATGGGCAACCTGATCTACGCGCAGTTCCTGACCGCGAACGACTGGCCTTTCGGTGCGGCGATCTCGATGGTGCTGATCGCGATCATGATGGGGCTTCTGACGCTTCAGGCCATCGCGGCCGAAAATGGCGCGGGCGAGCGGCGGGAGCGCGCCGATGGCTGACCGTTCGCCCACCACCCGCCGCAGCCTTGCCGCCGTTCTCGTCGCGGTCTTCGCCTTCCTCTACATCCCCATCGCGACCCTCGTCGCGCTCAGCTTCAACGAGGGTGGCCTGCCCACCGCCTGGACCGGATTTTCGGTCAAATGGTACGGCGCGTTGATGGCGAACCGCGAGATCCTTTCGGCCGCGCTCAACACGCTGATTGTCGCGGTGATCTCGACCGCCATCGCGGCGGTCATCGGCACGCTCCTCGCTCTCGGTATCGAGACGCGTCGGCGAAAAGGGCGGGCGCTTGAGGCCCTCGTCTTCGCGCCGATGATCATCCCCGACATCGTGCTTGCCATCGCGCTCCTGTCGTTCTTTTCGCTCCTGAAGGTGCCTATGGGACTGCACACGATCATCCTTTCCCATGTCGTCTTCAACCTCGCCTTCGTCTCTGCCGTCGTGCGGGCGCGGTTGAAGAGCTTCGACTGGTCGGTGACGGAAGCCTCCGCCGATCTCGGCGCCTCTGGCTTCACCACGTTTCGCCGGGTGACGCTGCCGCTCATCCTGCCCGCCGTCATCGCGGGCGCGCTTCTAGCCTTCACGCTGTCGGTTGACGAGTTCATCATTGCCTTCTTCACTGCGGGCGCTGGCCGCGCCTCCACCACGCTACCGATGCAGATCTTCGCGATGATCCGTTTCGGCGTGACGCCCGAGATCAACGCGCTTGCCACACTCGTCATGATTGTCTCTGTAACTGCGCTCACGCTGTCGCAAAGGCTCAACAGGGGGGTCATCGCTCCATGACCGCTCTTCTGTCCATCGAACGCGTGGCCAAACGCTTCGGCGCCGTGACGGCGGTCGACGGCCTGTCTCTCGACATAATGGAAAATGAATTCTTTGCCCTACTCGGCGCGTCCGGGTCGGGCAAGACCACGCTTCTGAGGATGCTCGCGGGTTTCGAGACGCCGGATGCAGGCGCGATCCGGCTCGACGGCGTGGACATTTCCCGGATGCCGCCAAACCGGCGGCCGGTGAACCTGATGTTCCAGAGCTACGCGCTCTTTCCGCATATGACGGTCGAGGACAACATCGCCTACGGGCTGGAGATGGAGGGACTGCCCCGGTCGGAAATCGGCGCACGCGTGGGTGAGATCATGGAGATCACCGAGCTGTCACCGATGGCGAGGCGCAAGCCCGACCAGTTGTCAGGCGGTCAGAAGCAGCGCGTGGCGCTCGCCCGCGCGCTGGTGAAACGGCCGCGGCTGCTTCTTCTCGACGAACCGCTGGGCGCACTCGACAAGAAGCTGCGGGCAGCGATGCAACTGGAACTCAAGCGGCTCCAGCATGAGGTCGGCATCACCTTCATCGTTGTGACCCACGATCAGGAAGAGGCGCTGGTCATGGCCGACCGGGTGGCGATCCTGAAGGACGGGCGGCTTTTGCAGTGCGGCACGCCGCACGAAGTCTATGAACATCCCGCAAACCGCTTTGCCGCCGATTTCATCGGCGTGATGAACTTCGTCGAGGAAGACGGCCACACGCTGGCCATAAGGCCCGAGCGTATTCACCTTTTCCCCAGATCCGTCGACCGTACGGTCGAAGGGCGCGTCACTGCGCGGGCCTATCACGGGCTCGATCTGCAACTGCATGTCGAGACACCCCTGTCGCCGACACCGCTTCTCGTCCGCCTGACCGCCGACGCCGCTGACCGTCGCCCGGTGGTCGAGGGCGATACCGTCACGCTTGGCTGGAACGACGCCGATACGCGAAAATTCAAGGATTAGAAAAGGGAGACCACAATGGCCCAGAAAACCTTCGCCTTCTTCCCCGAAGCAGCATTCGGACCGGCTTTGAACTCCGTCGGCATCGCCCAGGCAATCGAGGCACTTGGCCACAAGGCGGTGTTCCTTTCGGACCCCGGTTTCGTCGATGTCTACAAAGGCTACGGATTCGAGGCGCATCCAGTGGCGCTCTCGGAGCCCATGCCGCCCGAGCAGATGGCGAAGTTCTGGGAGGACTTCATCAACGGCCACATCCCGAACTTCCGCAAGTCGCCATACGATCAGATCGACAACTACGTGAAGGATTGCTGGACCGCGATCGTCGACAGCGCGAAATGGGCGCAGAAGGATCTGCCGGGCGTGCTGGCCCGGGTCAAGCCCGACATCATCGCGGTCGATAACGTCATCCTGTTCCCGGCGATCAAACAATATGGCGTGCCCTGGGTCCGTGTGATCTCCTGTTCCGAAAACGAGATCGAGGACGAGGGCATCCCGCCGCATCTCTCCGGCTGTGGCGAGAAGGACCACGCCTGCCACAAGCGCTTCCGCGACCGCTTCAACGAGGTCATCAAGCCGATCCACGACGATTTCAACGCTTTCCTCGGCACCTGCGGCGAAGACCCCTACCCCATCGGCCAGTTCTTTGAAGCCTCGCCCTACCTCAACCTGCTGCTTTACCCCGAGCCTGTGAAGTTCCATCGCGACGTACCGCTCGACCCCGCGCGGTTCCAGTATCTCGAAGGCTGCGTCCGAAAGGAGGAGCCCTACGAGGTGCCGACCTTCTCGAAGAACAATGACGGCCCCCTGCTTTACGTCTCGTTCGGCTCGCTGGGCGCCGGCGATACCGACCTTCTGAAACGCATCATCGCGGCGCTGGCGAATTCGCCCTACCGCGCGCTCGTGAACATCGGCGACTACGCGGCCGAATATTCCGATGTGCCCGGCAACGTGCATGTGGCGGGCTGGTTTCCCCAGCCCTCGGTGATCCCGCAGGTCGATGCGGTGATCCACCACGGCGGCAACAACTCGTTCACCGAATGCCTCTATTTCGGCAAGCCCGCGATCATCATGCCCTATGTCTGGGACGGCCATGACAACGCGACGCGGGTCGAGGAAACCGGCCACGGTTTCAAGATGCCGCGCTACGACTGGACCGAGCCGCAACTGCTGGCGAAAATCGAGACCTGCCTCACCGACAAGGCGATGGCGGCGAAACTCGCACAGACCTCGAAGCACATGCAGGGGCAAAGCGGGCCGGCCAAGGCCGCGAAGCTTCTCGAAGGGCTCGCGACGTGAGTTCGGCGCCGCATCTTCACGACGCGTCGACGCGAACCGACCTTGTCGACTGGGGCGCCCAGCCCGATGCGATCTCGGGCGCCTCACGATCATCGGGAAAGCTCGTCCACAAGGGACCGGACAACCGCCCCGAGATCGGCATTTGGGTCTGCACGCCGGGGCGCTGGCGGCTCTCGATCCCGCGCGACGAGTTCTGCCATTTCGTCGCGGGCCGCGCCACCTACCGCTCCGACACGGGCGAGGTGATCGAGGTCTCAGCCGGCACCGCCGTGATGTTTTCCGCCGGCTGGACGGGCGAATGCGAGGTGCACGAGACCATGCGCAATACCTATTACCTTTCCGATCGCGAGGCCCACGAATGACAACGCCCAACTGGCCGGATGCCGCCAAGGTCGTGCTCGACGACTGGGGGCCGAGCAAGAACGTGATCGAGGGCGCGCCGCACCTTTCGGGCAAGGTGATGCACGCCAACGCGGACGGGGGAAGCGAATGCGGCCTCTGGTCCTGCACGCCCGGCAAGCGCCGCGTCACCATCCCGTCCGACGAGTTCTGCTATTTCGTAGAGGGCCGTGGCATGTATATCGCCGATGACGGGCAGGAAATCCCGATTGCCCCCGGCGCGATGGTCTTCTTTCCCGCCGGATGGTCCGGCCTCTGTATCGTTACCGAAACCGCCACCAAGGCTTTCATGAGCCGCTAGGAGTCCCATGACCACAACACCATTGATGCGCAAGCCGCTGGAGCAAACGGACCTCGTCGACTGGGGCGTTGTCCCGACGATGCTGGAGGGGGAATCACGGGTGTCCGGCCGGCTCATTTCGCGCAACCCCGACGGGTCGAGCGAATGCGGCCTCTGGATCTGCACGCCCGGCAAGTGGTTCTGTCACGTCACGAAGGACGAGTTCTGCCACTTCCTTGAGGGGCGCAGCACCTATGTCCACGAAAGCGGCGAGGTGATCGAGATCACGCCTGACACCGCCGCCTTCTTCCCGAAGGACTGGACAGGCACATGTACAGTCCACGAGACCATCAAGAAGGTCTACATGATCCGTTGAGGCCACAATGGACTTCGACCCCGCCCACCCCGCCTTTTTCGTCACGCCCGCGTTCCGGCCTATGTCGGGTGCCCCGCACGACGTGACCGACCCCGCAACCCTGGAGGTTGTCGGCCGGACCGCCGAGGCGAACGGGGACGAGATGGCGACGGTCCTCGACGCCGTCAGTACCGCTCAGGCGGCATGGAAGCGGGTCGACGCGAAAACACGCGCAAAAATCCTGCACGATCTCGCCAACGTGATCGAAACAACCGACCACAAGCGCAGCGCGATCCTGATGAGCCGCGAGATGGGCAAGCCCTATCCCGAGGCGATCGGCGAGATCGCCAACTGCGCGCCGATCTTTCGCTACTATGCCGAAATGGCGCGGGACGAGGCCGGCAAGGTCGCGGGGACGACGCAGGCCGGATCGTTCCAGTATGCCCGCTATGAACCTCTGGGCATCTCGGTCCATATCATGCCGTTCAACTTCCCCATCCTTCTCATGTGCTGGACCGTCGCCGCCTCGCTCGCCGCCGGCAACGGCTGCATCGTGAAACCTGCCCCCGCAACGACGCTTTCGACGCTCGAATTCATGAAATGCTTCCGGGGTCTGCCCGAAGGGCTTGTCGCCTGTCTGCCGGGTGGCGCCGCGCTGGCCGAGGCGCTGATCACCTCGCCCCGCACCAACGCGGTTGCCTTCACCGGCTCGGTCGCGGCGGGCAAAGCTGTGGGGATGGCCGCGGCTGCGGCAATGAAACCCGCGGTGATCGAGGCCGGCGGCAGCGATCCGATGATCATCTGCGACAGCGCACCTATCGACGTCGCAGCGGCTGGCGCGGTCACGGCAGCTTTCCACCTTTCGGGTCAGGTCTGCACATCCGCCGAGCGGCTTTATGTCGTCGACAGCATCCACGACGCCTTCGTGCATGCCTTTGCCGAACGGACGAAGGCGCTCCGCATCGGCAATGGGCTCGACCGGTCGGAGATCGGACCTCTCGTCTCCGAAGCCGCGCGCGACCGGGTGATGCGGCTCGTCGATGATGCCGTCACGAAGGGCGCGACGGCCGTGATCGGGGGGCAGGTGCCACCCGGACAGAATCGCGGCTGGTTCTACGAGCCGACGATTCTGACCGGCTGCACCGAGGAGATGGAGCTACTGACCTCGGAATGCTTCGGGCCGGTCGCAGCCGTGGTCCGGGTCAGGGATTTTGATGAGGCCATCGCCCGCGCCAACGCCTCTCCGTTCGGGCTTGGCGCATCCGTTTTCACCACCAGTCTTGACGAAGCGATGGAAGCCGCCGAACGGCTGGAGGCCGGGATGGTCTGGGTCAACAACCCGCTCATCGACAACGACGCGCTGCCCTTCGGTGGCTGGAAGGCTTCCGGTCTCGGGCGCGAACTCGGACGCCAGGGTCTCGACGCCTTCAGGCGGACGAAGATGGTGATCATCGACCACAAGCCAACGGTCCAGGGCTGGTGGTATCCATATCCGGACGACTGGTTTCTGGATGGCGGAGGACGTTCAACAGGCTGATGCCACTTCTCTGACCTCTTACGCCGAGGCAATCGCCGTTGCGTTCGCCGCGTCCGTCAACGATGCAATCGAGCACAGCAGGAATCGTGCATTTCGGGTTCGATGGCCGCGCCAAGCGCTTCCTGTGCGTTTCCAGATCATGACGACACAAAGTGGTTCGGAATGATCAATCCGCGTCAGATCACCTCTAACAGGCGGCCGTAACGATGATCTCCACCTTAAGATCGACGCGCGCCAGCCGAGCCTCGCCGCAGGCCCGCGCCGGGGCATGGCCGTGTGGAACCCAGGCATCCCAAACCGTATTCATCTCGGCGAAGTCGGCCATGTCGGCGAGCCAGACGATGACCTGAAGCATCTTCTCGGGCGACGACCCTGCATGGGCCAGCAACGCTTCCACCCGAGACAGGCAATCGCGGGTCTGCTCGGCGACTGTCGCACCGCTGCCGACCTGGCCGCAGAGATAGGCGACACCGTTATGCTTGACGATCTTGCTCATCCGCGTGCCGGTTTCGATACGTTCGATCATCTCTTATCCTTCGTCCTCAATGTCCATCGCAGCCAGTTCTCCCAGGGTGACCGGCTTGATCGGGGGGCGTATCCGGTAGTAGCCCGTCGTGTCGGGCGTGCCCCCGTGCGCCTCGGCCAGCAAGGCAGTCACCGTCAGGCCGCAGTAGCGCCCCTGACAGGGGCCCATGCCGGCACGGCCGAAAGCCTTGGTCTGGTTCGGACCAAGGCAGCCCAGTTTCGCGTAGCCGCGGATATCCCCGGCAGAGACCTCTTCACAGCGGCAGATGATCGTGGTGTCGGCGGGCGCCAGCGCCCCGCGAAACGGCGGATAAGCGGTGTCGAGGAAGGGGCGGATCGCCAGTTCCCTGCGAAGCGCACGATGAAGCGGCGCAGCCTGACTGTCCCTTTCGGCCCGGCTCATCTTCGCGAGTTCTTCTGCCACCTTCAGTGCCGCGATCCTGCCCGCAATCTCCGCGGCCTTTGCGCCACCGATGCCGGCCCCGTCGCCCGCGATCAATACACCGTCCACGTCAGTGCTGCCCCATTCGTCGAGGACAGGCCTGAAGCACTGCTGCATGTCACTCCAGCGATGCGTCACGCCGATGGACCGGGCCGCCTGCGTGTTGGGGACGACGCCGTGGTGCTGCAGAACCGTGTCACAGGCGATCCGGTGGGCACGCCCCGCCGCATGAAAGGTGATGGCCTGGGTGGCCTCGCGACCCTCGACCGCGATGTCGGTCGCCCCCGGGTAACGCGGCACGCGGGCGCGCCGGATCTCGCCCAGCAATTTCATCCCCTTGGCCAGGTAAGCCCATCCGCTCAGCGCGCCACCCAGGTGACGGGTCGCGCGCAGCAGGTCGTACCGGGTCTGGGTTTCGACCAGTGCAAGTGGCGGCGTCCCCGCGCGGATCATTTGCGCAGCGATGAGGTAGAGGAGCGGTCCGGAACCGACCAGTACGGCGCGGCGGGCAAGCAGGCCCGCCTGCTTCAGCAGGATCTGTGCGGCCCCGGCCGTCATCACGCCCGGAAGCGTCCAGCCCGGCAGGGGCATCGGGCGTTCCAGCGCGCCGGTCGCCAGGATGATCCGGTCACCGGTGACCTGTGCGCCGCGACCGTCCCGTGAATAGGATACCCGGTGGCCTTTTTCGATCGACCACACCACCGCGCCTGAAACGTGCGTGATCGCCGGATGCGGGATCGCCTGCGTCAAAGTGGTCCCGTACGTGTAATCTGCCCCGAGGATGTGACCGCGTTTGCCCGCGACGCGGTCCACGTCGCGGTAGATCTGGCCCCCGGGGCGCTGTTGTTCGTCAAGCAGCGTCACAGTCAGGCCCAGACCAGCGGCCTGTGCCGCTGCGGCCATGCCAGCCGGGCCCGCGCCGATGACGATCAGATCACGCCGTGTCATCAACGTCCCTCCTTGCGTGCGGGATGGCGATCTGCATTCCTTCGACAACTTCAAGCATGCAGGCCTGCCGCACGACGCCGTCGATCTCGATCAGGCAATCGAAGCAGGCTCCCATCATGCAGAAGGGCGCGCGCGGTGCGCCCGACACCGGAGTGCGGCGAAAGACCGATACACCGGCGGCCAGAAGGGCCGCCGCAAGATTGGCTCCATCGGGCAGGTCGAGCGGACGGCCATCGAACGACACGC
>JAUIDM010000081.1 GCA_030428915.1 Alphaproteobacteria bacterium
TCCAACTGCAGGCCGTACGGCACATGATGCGGGACCCTGCCGACAAACATGTGCGCGCAGCGTCCGACCAGATGGTTGAAACACCGCGTCGGTTTGAGGGAGAAACACCGGCCCGGGACAGCGCGAGCCAAATGGCAAGAACGGACCACCCGGCTCGGGTCAGTTTTGCCGATATCGGAACGATCCGAAATGATGTCGCCGAACCGTCTGAACATGCATCCGAAACGTCAGCTCGGGACTTCGTCCTGCGAGCCACGGCCGAAGTGCCGGCGAAAACAATCGTGCCTGCCCCGTCGGAAGCGACCGGGGTGCAGGACTCGGCTCTTCCGCCTGCAGATACGATAAGCATTGCGCTTTCCGAAGAGGCCGCCGCCGTTTCGACGGCCACCGATGCGCCGACCTCACCACGCGCAGAGCATCGGGCGGCTCTTGTGTTTCAGACGTTGCCACAGGGACTGGGGCAGCGTCTGGCCGAAACCATCGCCCAGTTGCCCGACCGGCCGGTCGAGGTGACGCTTTCGCCCGAAGAGCTTGGGCGGGTTCGGATGTCGCTTTCTACCCATGATGGCACCCTCACGATGAGTGTGACGGCCGACCGCCCCGAAACGCTCGACCTTCTACGACGCAATATCGATCAGTTGGCCCAGGATTTCCGCGAACTCGGCTTCCGCGATCTCAGCTTCAGCTTCGGCGACCGGCCTGCACGGCAATCGCCGGAGTTCATGCAAGACGAATCCGCCAAGGAAGCAGTTTTAGAAACCCCGCCCGACAGGCACACCGCCCGACAGCCCGAACCTGCCCCCAACGGCATGGCGGGCGGGCTGGATCTGAGACTCTAGAAAGGAGCCCACATTGGATGCCGTAACCACCGCAGGCGCGTCCCCGAACAGCCAGAGCACGGCGAAACCCGCCCGGGCGCAAGGAACGCTCATCAGCAGTGATTTCGAAACCTTCCTGCTGATGCTGACCACACAGATCCAGAATCAGGATCCGCTGAACCCGATGCAAAGTACTGAGTTCGCCCAGCAGCTTGCGGCGTTTTCCAGCGTCGAGCAGCAGGTAAAGACGAACACCTTGCTGGAGTCACTGTCCGAAAAGCTGGGTCTGTCGGGCATCGCCCAGCTTGCCCCCTGGGTGGGGATGGAGGCGCGGGTGGATGCGCCAGTCATGTTCGACGGTGCGCCGCTGACGCTCTACCCCGTGCCCGATGCAAGTGCCGATCAGGCGGTACTCGTCGTCCACGATGAGAACGGCAACGAAGTGATGCGGTCCCCGACGGCCGTCTCAACCGCCCCGGTCGATTGGGCAGGAACAGATGCGTCAAGCACACCGCTGCCCGCCGGCACCTATTCCTTCACGCTGGAAAGCTACAGCGGCGGAGAACTCATCGGCAGCAGCGCGGTCCAGACCTTCGGCACGATCGCCGAGGTGCGGAACGGAACCTCCGGCCCCGAAATCGTGCTGGAAGGCGGCGCAGTCATCACGACGGCAGATATTGCGGCCCTGCGCGCGGCGTCGGGATAGATCAGAGCCAGTAGGCCACCGCCATGGCCACACCGGCAAGGCCCGCGCCGAACGCGATCAGCAGAAAGGACCTCAGTACCGACGGCTTCTCTACTGGGACGGGTTCTTCGGTTTGACGGATCAGAAGCGCCTCGGCCAGTTGCGGCAGGCGGGGGCCGAAACGGCTGACCACCTGCGCCGTGCGGATCAGGTCGCGCACCAGCGCCTTCGGACCGATATTCTCGCGGATATAGCGCTCCACCACCGGCTTCGCGACCTGCCAGATATTGATATTGGGGTTGAGCGAGCGGGCGACGCCTTCGACCACAACCATGGTGCGCTGCAGCAAGATCAGTTCTGTCCGTGTCTCCATGCCGAACCGTTCCGTCACCTCGAAAAGGTAGGACAGAAGCCGCGCCATCGAAATCCGGGTCGCATCCATACCGAAGATCGGTTCGCCCACGGCACGCAGGGCGCGGGCGAATTCATCCACGTCGCGGTCGCGGGGCACATAGCCCGCTTCGAAATGCACTTCGGCCACGCGGCGGTAGTCGCGGCGGATGAAGCCGATCAGGATTTCCGCATAGACCCGGCGGGTGTATTCGTCGATCTGGCCCATGATGCCGAAGTCATAGGCGATGATGTCGCCGTTCGGCGCGACCTTGAGGTTGCCCTGGTGCATGTCGGCATGGAAATAGCCGTCGCGCAAAGCATGGCTGAGGAACAGTTGCAGCACCCGTTCGGAAAGCGCGATGCAATCATGCCCGGCCGCGCGGATCGCTTCCACCTCGCCCAACGGAATGCCTTCGGCCCAGCCAAGCGTCAGAACCTCGCGCGATGACAGGTTCCAAAAGGGTTCCGGCACCTGAAAGCCTTCGTCTTTAGCCGTGTTAGCCCGGAATTCCGACGCCGCCGCACTTTCCAGCCGAAGGTCCAGTTCCCCCATCACCACGCCTTCGAAATGCCTGATGACATCGGTTGGGCGCAGACGGCGGGTGCCGGGCAGAAGCGCCTCGATCAGACCGGCAGCGAAATGAAAAGCGTCGATGTCGCGGCGGAAGGCACGCACGATGTCCGGCCGCAGAACCTTTACGGCCACATCCTCGCCCGTGGCGGCAACACGTGCGCGATGGACCTGCGCGATCGAGGCTGCCGCAACCGGTTCGGAAAACGCCGAAAACAGCTCATCGACCGGCACGCCGAGATCATCGGAGACGGTCGCCTTGGCGATCTCGGTCGGAAAGGGCGGCAGCTTGTCCTGCAGCACACGAAGCTGCTGCGCCAGTTCATCACCCACAACGTCGGGGCGGGTCGATAGCACCTGACCGAACTTGATGTAGGCCGGGCCAAGCGCGGTCAGCGCCCGCGTCACCGGCGGTTGCGACAGGTCACCGCGATAGCCGAGCCACTTGAACGGCCAGCCCACGATCCGGGCCAGTGCCCGGAGGCGCGGCGGGGTATCGAGCCCCTCAAGCGCAATCTTCATCGCGCCCGTCCGCTCAAAGGTCGCGCCCGTTCGGATCAGCCGCCAGATGTTGTGAGGTCCGCGCAAATCAGATCTTCCAGCCGGAATGAAGGGCCGCAACGCCCATCGTCAGGTTGCGGTATTTCACCTGTTCGAAACCGGCCGCGCGGATCATGGCGGCGAACATATCCTGATCGGGAAATTTGCGGATCGATTCGACGAGGTATTGATAGCTGTCCCGGTCGCCCGCAACGATCTGCCCCATGGCCGGGATCACGTTGAACGAATACCTGTCATAGGCCCATTGCAGTCCGGGATTGGGCAACTGGCTGAACTCCAGAACCATGATCCGCCCGCCGGGTTTCAGCACCCGGTAGGCTTCGGTCAGTGCATCTTCGATACGGGTCACGTTCCGGATGCCAAAGCTGATCGTGTAGATATCGAACGTGTTCGCCTCGAAGGGCAATGCCATCGCGTCGCCCACGACCCAGTTCAGGCGATCGGCCATGTTTTCGGCCTCAGCCCGTTTTTGGCCCTCGACCAGCATGGATTCCGTCATGTCCAGAACGGTGGCCACGGCTGATGGTGCGCGTTTGAGGAACCGGAACGCGATATCGCCGGTTCCGCCCGCCACGTCCAGCAGCCGTTGTCCCGGCCGCGGCGCCAGCCAGTCCATCATCGCGTCTTTCCACAGCCGGTGGATTCCCACCGACATCACGTCGTTCATGATGTCGTATTTGTTGGCAACGCGGGTGAATACGCCATGAACCATCCCGGCCTTGTCGCCTTCGGGCACATCCTTGAACCCGAAATGGGTCGTGCGGGTATCGCTCTCGCTCATGGGCCTTGCCGTTTCTGTTCTTTCGTCCTTCTTATAGAAGCCTTGGCCGCAGAGACAATGCGGCGGAAAGGACTGTTGCCGGAATGCCCGAGTTGCCAGAGGTCGAAACCGTCCGCCGCGGTCTGGTGCCGGCATTGGAGGGGCGCGTGATCGAACGGGCAACCGTCAACCGGCCTGACCTGCGCTTTCCCTTTCCCGACCGTATGGCTGAGCGTCTGACCGGCGCGCGGGTGCTGGCCCTCAGGCGGCGATCGAAATACATCCTTGCGGATCTTTCGACGGGGGAAACGCTGCTGATCCATCTTGGCATGTCCGGGCGGATTTTGATTTCCGGCGTCTCGATGGGCGCGTTCCACTACGACCACCCGGCGCCTGCCAGGCACGACCATGTGGTTCTGGACATCGAAGGCGGTGCGCGGGTCACCTTCAACGATGCCCGCCGCTTCGGCGCTATGGATCTTTTGGAGACGGAAAAGGCAGACCGTCACTGGCTGCTGCGAGAGATCGGGCCGGAGCCGCTGGGCAACGCGTTTGACGAGGATTACCTTATCCTGCGCCTCAAAGGTCGGAATACGCCGATCAAGGCCGCGCTTCTGGATCAACGGATCGTCGCAGGCCTCGGCAATATCTACGTGTGCGAAGTGCTGCACCGCGCAGGAATCGACCCCCGCAAAAAGGCCGGAGCGATATCGAAGAGACATGTCGCGGGACTGGTCCCGGTCATCCGCGCGGTGCTGGAAGAGGCGATCGAGGCGGGCGGGTCAAGCTTGCGCGACTACCGTCAGGCAGATGGCGAGTTGGGTTATTTCCAACACAGTTTTCGTGTCTATGACCGTGAAGATACGCCCTGCCCGACCGGGGCTTGCGGCGGCACGATCCATCGCATTGTCCAATCGGGCCGCTCCACCTTCTTCTGCCCTCACTGCCAAAGATAACTTGATCCCGCCGCCCGGACTGTTAGGACTCGGGCCCGCACCATCTGAAAGGCCCTTTCCATGGCTTACGAGACCTTGATCGTCGAGATCGAAGACGACGTCGCCCTGATCCGCCTCAATCGGCCCGATGCGCTGAACGCACTGAACTCCACGCTGCTGTCAGAACTGGGAGAGGCCGTCGCGGCCGCCGACGGCAATGACAAGGTGCGGTGCATAATCATCACCGGCTCGGAAAAGGCATTCGCCGCGGGCGCCGATATCAAGGAGATGTCGGAAAAGAGCTTTGTAGATGCCTTTACCGACGATCTCTTCGGCACCAATACCGAGAACTTCCTGCGCTGCCGCAAGCCAATCATCGCCGCCGTTGCCGGATATGCTTTGGGTGGCGGCTGCGAACTGGCGATGATGTGCGATTTCATTATCGCCGCCGATACTGCCAAGTTTGGCCAGCCGGAAATCAATCTGGGCGTGGTCGCGGGCATCGGTGGCACGCAGCGCCTGACCCGGTTCGTCGGCAAGTCAAAAGCGATGGACATGCACCTTACTGGTCGCTTCATGGATGCAGCCGAAGCCGAGCGTTCGGGCCTTGTCAGCCGGGTCGTACCGGCCAACAAGCTGATCACCGAAGCCATGGCCACGGCCCGAAAGATTGCCGAGAAATCCATGCTGACGGCAATGGCGGTGAAAGAGGCGGTCAACCGCAGCTACGAGACGACCTTGCGCGAGGGTGTCCTTTTCGAACGCCGCCTCTTCCACGCGCTCTTTGCGACCGAGGATCAGAAGGAGGGCATGAGCGCCTTCCTCGAAAAACGCCAGCCGCAATTCCGCGACCGCTGAAAACCTCTTTTCTTTATCCGCGTTTTCCCTTAAGGGGGCGCGGTCACATGCGCGTGGAGCCCGCTCAGGCTGGAATCGACCGGTTCACTGGAAACCCGGGTTTTGTCGCGCTGAAGTTTCGAAACAAACCCGGAAGTTGGGAAACCACATATGGCCAATACGCCCCAGTCCAAGAAACGCGCCCGCCAGGCCGAGCGTCGTCAGGATATCAACAAAGCCCGCCGTTCGCGCATCCGCACCTATCTGCGCAAGGTCGAAGAGGCAATCGCCTCTGGCAACCAGGACACCGCTGCGGCCGCCCTTCGCGAAGCCCAGCCGGAACTGGCCCGCGGCGTTACCAAAGGTGTCGTCCACAAGAACACCGCCGCGCGGAAGATGTCGCGCCTCGCGGCCCGTGTTAAGGCTCTTTCCGCCTGAGATAATGCTAACTAATTGAATTTAGGGCGCAACCTTGTGTTGCGCCCTTTTCTGTTGCGGGGACCCGCAGCGGCACCTGTGCCCAATTTGCACAGCCGACCGGATTCGGCCCGCCAAAGTTTGAGTCAAGCGCGAAGTTCTGTTGCGGCGTCTGCTGGAGCCTTGCTAGCGTCCGGATGCGATTCACGTCGTCTTGGGGGGACATGCGGTAACCGCGGGGTTGGGCAGAAGCTGCTTTCTGTTCGGCTCTGAAATTGCGTTGGCGCTGCCAATGCAATGGTTGGCCTGAAGGCTGGCATTTCGGGCCGGGCCTTTGGGTGTAGAATTGGGCTGCCGGGCCGTTCCGTGCAGTCCGGGCTCTGCCATGTCCAGACTACTTGCGCTTCCGCAGGAAGCGGTCGGAGCCGGAATGCCCATTCCGTGTTTTGGCTGCTGCTTTGCTGATGCGGGTGACGAGAATCGTCGAAAAAAAGAAAGCCGGCACGGCTGCAGTGCGGGACAGCGACGATAGACTGGAAAAACAGTGATGACCGAAGACTCCTGGGGGCAGGTACGCAATGAACTTCTCAAGACAGTCGGAAAAAACAATTTTTCAACCTGGATCGAACCGCTGAAACTGGCCGAGCTGAAGGGCGGAATCGCCCGGGTCGAAGCACCAACAAAGTTCATGCGCGACTGGGTTTCGCGCAACTTCGCCGAGCAGATTCGTCTGCATCTTGAAAAGGCCGGGGAAGAGGTGGAGCGTGTTGAGTTCCACGTCGCACCGCAGCGGGCAGCCGCCGCCAAGGTTTCCGAACCGCACTCCAAACGCATCACACGCAACCAGTCCCGGAACCATGACGATATCGATCTGCCGGGTGCGCCGCTTGATCCGCGGTTTACGTTCGACAGTTTCGTTGTCGGCAAGCCAAACGAACTGGCCCACGCAGCGGCGCGCCGTGTCGCCGAAGGCGGGCCCGTAACCTTCAATCCGCTCTTTCTCTATGGCGGCGTGGGGCTGGGCAAGACGCACCTTATGCATGCGATCGCCCATGAGCTGCAGACCCGTCATCCCGACCTGCGCGTTCTCTATCTTTCGGCCGAACAGTTCATGTACCGCTTTGTGCAGGCCCTGCGCGAAAAGCAGATCATGGATTTCAAGGAAATGTTCCGCTCGGTCGATGTTCTCATGGTCGACGACGTCCAGTTCATCGCCGGCAAGGAATCGACGCAGGAGGAATTCTTCCACACGTTCAACGCGCTCGTGGACCAGAACAAGCAGATCGTCATCTCTGCCGACCGCGCGCCAGGCGAGATCAAGGATATGGAGGAACGCATCAAGAGCCGCCTGCAATGCGGCCTTGTCGTCGACCTGCATCCGACCGATTACGAATTGCGGCTGGGCATCCTGCAGCAGAAGGTCGAACACTACCGTGGTCAGTATCCCGGTCTGACCCTGGCAAACGGCGTTCTTGAATTCCTTGCGCACCGGATCAGCACCAATGTCCGCGTGCTGGAAGGTGCCTTGACCCGGCTTTTTGCCTTCGCCTCGCTGGTGGGCCGCGAAATCACGCTGGAGCTGGCGCAGGATTGCCTGTCGGACGTGTTGCGCGCTTCCGACCGCAAGGTGACGATCGAAGATATCCAGCGCAAGGTGGCCGAACACTACAGCATCCGCCTTTCGGACATGATTGGCCCCAAGCGCGTGCGCACCATTGCCCGGCCACGCCAGGTGGCGATGTATCTTGCCAAGGTCCTGACCACCCGGTCGCTGCCGGATATCGGCCGCCGCTTTGGCGGGCGCGATCACACCACGATCATGCACGGGGTTCGCAAGGTCGAGGAACTGAAAGCAACCGACAGCCAGCTTGCCGAGGATATCGACCTGTTGCGCCGCCTCCTCGACCGGTAAGGCAAGGCCGAAACCGGCCTTGACCCTATGCGCATTCCATTGGACAGTCTCAAAAATTCTTGAGCCTCGGGGGAAAGTTGCTAACTTTCCCCTCCCGGCGACTTCAGGGGGCAGATATGAAGATCAGCATGGAGCGCGCAACGCTTCTCAAAGCGGTGGGTCAGGCGCAATCGGTCGTGGAGCGGCGCAATACGATCCCAATCCTGGCCAACGTGCTGATCGAGGCCGAAGGCGACACAGTCAGCTTCCGCGCCACCGACCTCGATATCGAAGTGGTTGACAAGGCGGAGGCCAAGGTTGACCGGGCGGGCGCGACGACCGTCTCGGCGGTTATGCTGCATGAGATCGTGCGCAAGCTGCCAGACGGGGCGCTCGTCTCGCTGACCGATGACAGCGCGGCCGGGCGGCTGACGGTCGAGGCGGGGCGTTCCACCTTCTCGCTCGCGACGCTTCCGAAGGAAGATTTCCCGGTCATGGCATCGTCGGAGTATACCGCGAATTTCTCGGCCCCCGCGCCGGTGCTGCGGCGACTCTTCGACAAGTCGAAATTCGCGATCTCGACCGAGGAAACGCGCTACTACCTCAATGGTGTCTACATGCATGTCGCAGACGGCGAGGGGGCAAAGGCTCTGCGTTGCGTCGCGACCGACGGCCACCGGCTGGCCCGGATCGACGCGGCCCTGCCCGACGGTGCCGCGAACATGCCGGGCGTGATCGTGCCGCGCAAGACCGTAGGCGAACTCCGGAAGCTTCTCGACGACGATGAAGCTCAGATCGCCGTGTCGGTGTCGGAAACCAAGATCCGCTTCGCGACACCGCTGATCACGCTGACCTCCAAGGTCATCGACGGCACGTTCCCCGACTATTCCCGCGTCATTCCTGCCGGCAATACCAAGCGACTGGAGGTCGATGCTGCCGAGTTCGCCAAGGCCGTGGATCGGGTTGCGACTGTCTCCTCGGAACGCTCGCGTGCTGTGAAGCTGCAACTGGATGAGGACCGGCTGGTCCTGTCGGTGAACGCCCCCGACGCCGGCGCCGCCGAGGAAGAACTGGCCGTGGCCTACGGCGACGAACGGCTGGAGATCGGCTTCAACGCGAAATACCTGCTGGAGATCGCGAGCCAGGTGGACCGTGAAAACGCGGTGTTCCTGTTCAATTCCTCGGGCGATCCGACGCTGATGCGCGAAGGCAATGACACATCGGCCGTCTATGTCGTAATGCCGATGCGCGTCTGACCAGGCTTCTCGTTCGCCGGGGCTCACCACCGGCAGAGGTATTTGTGCCAAGATGAAAGGCACGGCCCCGTGCCAGCACTCGCCGTCACATCGCTTCTTCTGTCGCATTTCCGCTCGCACAGGCGGACGGAAATGGTCTTTGATGGTCGGCCTGTGGCGATCTTCGGCCCTAACGGCGCGGGCAAGACCAATATCCTCGAAGCTGTCTCGTTCCTCTCGCCCGGCCGTGGACTCCGCCGTGCCGCGCCGGATGAGGTGGCGCGGCGACCCGAGGCGCTAGGCTGGAAGCTGAAGGCGGAGCTTGAAAGCCTGCACCAGCACCACGACATCGAAACCTTTGCAGAGCCGGGCGGCAGCCGCTCGGTCGTCATAGACGGCAAGCCGGCGCCGCAGTCAGCCTTGGGACGGATCGCCCGGATGCTGTGGCTTGTACCCGCCATGGACCGGCTCTGGATCGAAGGAGCCGAGGGGCGGCGGCGGTTTTTGGACCGGATGACGCTCTCGTTCGAACCGGGCCATGCCGAGGCGGTCCTGACCTATGAAAAGGCGATGCGGGAACGAAACCGGCTGTTGCGCGACGAGGTGCGGGATGCGGGGTGGTACGGCGCGTTGGAGGCGCAGATGGCCGAGGCCGGGGCGCTGATCCAGTCGAACCGCGCCAGCGCGATGACCCGGGTTGCGGCGGCGCAGGATGGGGCAGAAACCGCCTTTCCGGCGGCGGATCTTACGATTCTCGGGCCGGATGGAGAGGATTTTCCATTTGATGCCAGTGATTTGGCTGATGCCTTCGCCACCGGCCGATCCCGTGACATGGCGGCCGGGCGTACGCTTAGCGGTCCCCACCGCGCCGATCTGGGGGCAGTCTATGCCGCAAAGGGCGTTCCCGCCGCGCAAGCCTCGACCGGCGAGCAGAAGGCGCTTCTGATCTCGCTCATCCTTGCCAATGGCCGCGCGCTGGCCGAAGATTTCGGCGCACCGCCGATCCTGCTGCTGGACGAGGTCGCGGCCCATCTCGACGCCGGTCGCCGCGCCGCGCTTTACGATGAGATCTGCGCACTCGGCGCGCAGGCTTTCCTGACCGGCACGGGGGCGGAACTGTTCGACACGTTGGGCACCCGTGCACAGGCCATAGAAGTGGCGGAAAATGGTGGCGTCTCCACCGCGGATCAGAAGGATTTATCATGACACCACAACGGGTTACGCTGATCACCCTTGGGGTCAACGACCTTGCCCGCTCGCGCGCTTTTTACGAGGCTTTGGGCTGGACGCCGACCCACGCGCAGGAAGGTGTCGTGTTCTACCAGATTCACGGCGCCGTGCTTGGCCTCTTCGGCAAGTCGGCATTGGCGGAGGATCAGGGACGACCCGGGTCTGACCTTGGGACAGGGGCCATGACGCTGGCGCAGAACTTCACGACCGAGACAGAGGTGGATGCGGCCTGGCAGGCGGCGGTCGCCGCCGGGGCGGAGCCGCTCAAAAAGCCGCAAAAGGTCTTCTGGGGCGGGTATTCCGGCTATTATGCCGATCCCGATGGCCATGTCTGGGAGGTGGCGATGAACCCGTTCTGGCCGCTGGGGGCCGACGGATCGCTTACCCTTCCCCCTGAAGATGCCGTCGGATAGGTGTACAGCCTGCGTACCGCATCTGTACCGACACTGTACCGACATCTGTCATGACAATCAGCCTCGTCTCTCTTCTACTCTATGCGGGCGCGGTCGGCCTTTTGTGGCTCACGCCCGGCCCGGTCTGGGTCGCGATCACCGCCCGCGCCTTGTCGGGCGGATTTACGGGGGCGTGGCCCCTGGCCTTCGGGGTTACACTCGGCGACCTCATCTGGCCGCTGGTCGCGATCTTCGGGTTGGCCTGGATCGTCGATCAGTTCGACCAGTTCATGACGGTGATGCGCTATGTCGCGGCAGTGGTCTTCCTCATCATGGGCGGCCTACTGATCCGCCATTCCGGATCCCCGGTTTCGACCGACAGCCGCCTGACGCGGCCCGGCCGCTGGGCCGGGTTCATGGCCGGGGTGGCCGCAATCCTCGGCAATCCCAAGGCGGTTCTCTTCTACATGGGGGTGCTGCCGGGCTTCTTCGATCTGCGGCATGTGACCCCCCCAGACATCGTCGCAATCGTCGTTGCCTCGATGCTCGTTCCGCTTGTCGGCAACCTCCTTCTGGCGCTTCTGGTCAGCGAGGCGCGCGGGCTGCTGAAATCGCCCGCCGCGCTCCGTCGCATCAACATCACCGCCGGCGTCCTGCTGATTGCCGTGGGCGTCGTGATCGGCGCATTTGATATCTGACGACGTGAAGGAACCCGCCGACGGGCGGAAATCCGCACTGGCCGAAAACCTGTGATCGGATAACGCCGAGGGTACGGTTAAGCTTCCCTGAGACATAAGGGAGACCGTTCATGAGTGTCAGGCCATTTTTGGCGCCCGCAGCGCTGGTGATCACCGCGTTCCTTGCAATACTGCCCGTCGCTGCGCAGGACGCCGCACTGGTGATCGGCAATGAGAATTACCGCAACGCCTCGGACATTTCGGCGGCGGACGACGCGCTGGATGCGGCCGAGCTTCTGGAAAAGACCGGCTTTGCCCTGCAGATGGGCAGCGACCTGACAACCGAGGCCATGCGCACGCTTCTTGCCGAATTCTACGGCACCTCTGATGGCGAGGGGCGCAGAGTGTTCCTGCTGTCGGGTCATTTCGTTCATTCCGGGCCTGAAACATGGTTCCTGGGCACCGAGGCCAATGAACCCGATCTGGCCACGGTTGATGCGACCGGTCTGCCGCTGGCAACGATCCTTGCCATCGCGGCCGAACGGCCGGGCGGCGCCATCGTACTGCTGGGAACCGAGGACCGTCGCATCGCGCTGGGGCGCGGACTGACACCGGGCATCGGCGCGCCCGAAATTCCCCAGGGCGTGACCGTCGTCAGCGGAGAGGCGGACGACGTTGCCGAATTCGCGGGCGAGGTGGTGACGGAACGCGGCCTGTCGCTGGCAGAACTGGGGGCGCGTGGCCGGGGACTGACCATCGACGGATATCTTGGCGGCGGTGCGCCGTTCCTGCCTTTTGCCGTGGAGGATGGAACCGAAGCCCCTGCCCCCCCGACATCCGCGGCAGAGGCGGCACTGGCGGTGGAACGTGAGCTGTGGGAGACGACGCGGGAGATCGACACGAAGCCGGGTTATGAGGCCTATCTGCGCCGTTATCCCGACGGATTGTTCGCCGACGCCGCCCGCCGGGCGATTGCCGAGGCCGACGATCCGATAGCACGGGCAAGGGCCACCGAAGACGCGCTGCGCCTGTCGCGTGATCAACGCCGCCAGATCCAGCGGGACCTGTCCATCATCGACATCGATCCGCGCGGCATCGACGGCCTCTTCGGCCCCGGATCGCGCAACGCGATTTCGACCTGGCAACGTCGGAACGGTCATGAGGCAACCGGCTATATCACGGCGCCGCAGTTGGCCGCACTTGCCGCGCAGGCCGAACGGCGCGCGGTGGAACTGGAAGCAGAGGCCGCCGCGCGGCAGGCCGAAGAGGAACGGCTCGACCGGCTCTATTGGGATCAGACCGGCGCCGCCGGTGATGAGGCCGGGCTTCGCGCCTATCTCAAACGCTATCCCGACGGGCTGTTTGCCGAACTGGCGCAGGAGCGTTTGAAAGTGTTCGACGATGAGCGCCGGAGGAAGGCGGCCGCGGCGGATCGGGCGGCCTGGGATGCCGCGGTGGCAGCGAACACGCCCAAGGCATTCCGCGACTATCTGGATGCCTATCCGAATGGCGCCTTTGCCGATGAGGCAAAGCTGATGCTGGCCGATCAGGACAAGGATGCGGATAAAGATGCCGCACGGCAGCAGGCGGAACGGATCGAACAGGGGCTGCGCCTCAACGGCGCGATGCGGACCATGGTCGAGCAGCGGCTTGCCGCCCTTGGTCTGAAACCGGGGCGAACGGATGGCGTCTTTGACGACGATACAAGGCGGGCGCTGCGCCGCTATCAGAAGGCGCGCAGCCTGCCGGTGACCGGTTATCTGAACCAGCAGACGATGGCGCGCCTGCTGGTCGATTCCTTCTGAACGGTGGCAGGTGCGGATCCTGTTCGGATGATCGTGCCTGCGGATCAAAGCGAAAGG